>NZ_PJAP01000225.1:0-10141 GCF_002836795.1 Shewanella sp. 11B5
AGCCCGCCAGCATCGCTGAAGCTTTGGAATGCATTTGATTCTGTTGAGTTTGAACCGCCGCCACCTAAACTCATGCTAATAATATTGGCGCCCGCTTGTGAACAAAGATTTGCAGCTTGAGCTAAATCAGATGAGTAACCCCACCCGTCGGCGTTAAATACTTTGATGATGTGCATATCAACACCAGGAGCCATGCCAATAACGCCAAAACCGTTATCTGCAGCGCCAATAGTTCCGGCTACATGTGTACCGTGTGGACCACCATTCTCGTCCCAGTTGCCTGTACCACTGTCATTGTTACCGGTAATATTATTCCACACAAAATCAGCATTACTGCGATCGAGACCTGAGTCGATTACACATACTTTGATGCCCGCATTAGGGTTGAATGTGACCTGATCGGCTTGCGATTGATAAACTGCATAAGGTGTTATTTGGGTTGTCATTGGATTACCAATGTCGTCGGAAAAGCCCATTAAATGACGTCGTTGATCTTCTTCAATTAATTTAACGTGTGGGTTATTGAGTAATCCTTTAACTTGATCTAAATCTTTGCCGGTAAAAGTCGCGGCGATAAAACCTTCTCCATCAACATTAATTTGTGCACCTAATTTTTTGGCAAGAGCTTTTACAATCCCTTTTTTTTGTGGGTCAACTTGAATGACATAACGGTCGTCGCTTGCTTGTACATGTGCCGTTGCTGTAAGACCAAGAGCTAATAGTGACATTGAAATAGTCGATAGTTTCATAGAATAAGCATTCCTATTTGTTATTATTTTGTGGTGGTTAACTCTGCTTTATAGACATCAACGTGGCTTAGTCTTCAGCAGTTAAATTATTTCTACACTTATTTTGTAACATAAAGTTCATTTGATTAACAAATTATTAACGTTGTGTGTTTTGGTTTTAACCACAAAACAGTTTTTTATTTGCTGTTTAGTCGAGTAGGGCATTACCATGATGCACAATAAGAGAATAACAAAGGGCATATCATGCGAGCTTTATCAATCAATGAGTCACCACCGCGCAGTCGGCAAACTGGTGCCTCTGGAGCCAAACTGTTACTGATTATTGCAGCAACGATGCTTGTTACAGCAGGGCTGACATTTTTTATTATCCGCACTTATATCTTTCCGTCACCGCTTACCCCAGTCAGCTTAAACGCTAAAGAAGAGCAACAATTGGATCAAAAATTGACTCAGTTAGGTTGGCAAGTTGAACCTCGCTCAGCGGTTACAGCATCAAGTGGTGATTCCCGTACTACTGATAATGTTAGTGCAGATAGTGATGAGTTAACCCCTGAAGCGTATCGTGAGTTTGACGCTGATCGGCAAGTGACATTTAGTGAGAAAGAAGTGAATTCGATGATTGGTCGTAATCCTGATTTTGCTCAGCGTGTCGCAATTGATTTTTCTAATAACTTAGCCAGTGCCAAAATGCTTATCCCGATCCCAGACGACTTTCCGATTATGGCTGGGGAGATTTTACGCGTGAATACTGGGCTTGATATTCATCTTGATGCTAATCGTCGTCCAGTTGTTGCGCTAGTTGGCGTGAGCTTAATGGGCGTGCCTATTCCGAATGCGTGGCTAGGAAACATGAAAAACGTTAACTTGGTCGGTGAGTTTGGCGATCGTGGCTTTTGGAATGCTTTTGCTGATGGTGTTGATGATATTCAAATTCGTGATGGTGAGTTGTCGATCAAACTGCGCAAGTAAATATTGTAAGTCGTTGGTGTTTTTAAAAGTGGGCGTTGATATCAAGCCCACAACTTAGTATTTATTTATGACTGAACTGTTCTGGGCTTGCTCATTCGAAGTGTGGCTCATTCGAAATACGGTTCACTATATGCGCGACTATTGTCGATGATACTCTTTTCAATCCGACGATTGCTAAGTGCGATAAAGTACCTTCACCACATGCCAGCCAAATTTGGTTTTGACGAGGTGCGGCGTAATGAGCTCGCCGTTGAAACAGACTTTATCGAATGGTGGCACCATTTGACCTTTTTTAAATTCACCCAAATTGCCGCCGCTTTTGGCCGAAGGACAGCTAGAATGTTTTTTGGCTAAAACATCAAATTTAGCACCGTTATTAAGCTGCTTAATGATGTCTTCAGCCTGAGTTTGGTGTTTAACTAAAATATGTAATGCTGCTGCGGTTTTGGCCATGTTGGTGCCTGTATTTATTTGTTTGAATGGGTAGAGCAATGTTTAGCGCGACATTATACCTGCTTAGTCGACCAAATTGGCATGATAATCTAGCAATAATTTGCTCTGTTATGGGGCATGGCCTGTTACTGTTTGCTCTCCTTATCGATTGAACATCTACATGGATCCTATAAAGTAGATGCATGCTAGTAAAATGCCGCAAGCAAATAACAAAAAAGGAAATTTTTAATGCTTAAGCGAATCATACCCTTATGTATAGCGAGTGCGATGACAATGGCTACACCAGTTAATGCAGAAGAAGACAAATATATTTGGTTAGAAGATGTTGAAGGCGCTAAGCCGCTGGCGTGGGTTAAGCAGCAAAATGCTGTGTCTACAACACACATTAAGGCTTACTCAGGTTTTGATAACTTAGTCTCAAACAGCCTAGAGATTTTAAACGATAAAGCCCGTATTCCTTATGCCACTCGTATTGGCGATTATTTGTATAATTTTTGGAAAGACGAAATCCACGAGCGTGGTATTTATCGTCGTACCACACTGGCGGAATATGCTAAGGCTGAACCCAACTGGGAAACCGTGCTTGATATCGATGCCCTTGGCAAAGCAGAGGGGGTTAATTGGGTATTTAAGGGCATTGAATGCCAATATCCACAGAACGAGCGCTGCTTTGTGTCGTTGTCTCGTGGGGGCGCAGATGCCGCTGAGGTGCGAGAATTTAATTTAACCGCAAAAGCGTTTGTCGACAGCACTCAAAAGCCGTTTGTGTTGGCTGAAGCTAAGTCAAGGTTAAGCTGGATTGATAAAGATACCGTGTTTGTCGGAACTGATTTTGGTGATGCGCAAAGCATGACGGATTCAGGCTATCCAAGTGTGGTTAAATTATGGAAACGCGGCACACCGTTGTCTGCAGCCAAATTAGTGTTTAGAGGTGATAAAGCCTCAGTTGCCGTGTCGGGTTATGTGATGTTTGATGATAAAACACCGCTGAATATTGTCACAGAAAGTTTAACCTTCTACACCGCTAAACATTATGTTTATCAAGATAGTAAGTTAGTGTCGCTGCCTATTCCTAAAGATGCCGATTTAAAAGGTTACTTTAAAGGTCAGCTATATATAGAGTTAAAAAGCGATTTAGTCACCCCCAAAGGTACTTTCAAACAAGGTGCCATTGTTTACACACCCGTTGATAAACTCATTGCGCAAAAACCTGAGTTTAGTGAACTGGTATCGCCAACGAAGCATGCTTCTATTTCACAAGTCGCATTTAGCCAGAATGCCATTTTTGTCACTTGGCTAGATGATGTAAAAAGCAAACTTGTACGATACATGCAAAACGATAAAGGTGAGTGGCAAAGCAAACCTGTGCCATTTGAAGCCAATGGCACCTTAAGTGTGTTTGATGTTGAACGTGATAGTGATGATTTTTTTGTTAATTACACCAGCTTTTTAGAACCAGCCAGTTTATATCGCTTAAATGGTGCCAGCTTAAAAGCCGATAAAATTAAAGCAATGCCGCAACAATTTAGCGCCGATAAGTTTGTCACAAAACAGTACTTTGTTACGTCAAAAGACGGCACTAAAGTACCTTATTTTGTGGTGATGGCTAAAGACATTAAACTCGATAGTAGTAACCCTACATTACTTTATGGTTATGGCGGTTTTGAAGTATCGCGCTTACCAGCCTATTCGGCCACAATTGGTAAAAACTGGTTAGAGCAGGGCGGTGTTTATGTACTTGCTAACATTCGCGGTGGTGGAGAATACGGCCCAGCCTGGCATCAAGCAGCGTTAAAGCAACATCGTCATAAAGCGTATGAAGACTTTGAAGCCATTGCCGAAGACTTAATTGCTCGCAAAATTACGTCAAGCAAGCATCTTGGTATTCAAGGTGGTAGTAACGGTGGTTTGTTAATGGGCGCAGCATTTACTCGTCGTCCTGAGCTGTATAACGCTGTAGTGTGCCAGGTGCCATTGTTGGATATGAAGCGCTATAACAAGTTATTGGTTGGTGCCAGTTGGATGGGCGAATATGGTAACCCTGATATCGCAGAAGAGTGGGAATACATTAAAACCTATTCGCCATATCACAATTTAAAACAAGGGGTTAAATACCCTAAAGTGTTCTTCACCACGTCAACACGTGATGACCGTGTGCACCCAGCGCATGCGCGTAAAATGGTGGCGAAAATGGAAGACATGGGCATAGATGTGTTGTATTACGAAAACATTGAAGGTGGCCATGCTGGCGCGGCAGACAATACTCAGGCCGCCGAGTTAAGTTCAATGGTTTACGCATACTTAATGCAACAGCTTCGTTAAATTTATCAGTAGCCAGGGTTGAATAAAAAAGGGTTTCAGCGCTGCTGAAACCCTTTTTTTGTTTTCAATATTCACAGCTATACAGTGTTAAACTATTTATCTAAGCGGTGCATACCCAGTTTTGTATATTCAAGCCGTGCTGCGAAAATGATAAAAAGAGCCGCAGTGTAGTGCTGCGGCAAATAGCCTGAAGCTAATGAGCACAAGTGGTTTTCTCTCGCCATTAGCCGGGGGGAGGCTGAATGATGATTAATTGCTTGGGTCAATCAACTCAATTTCATTACTGGCAAGCGCGCCCTTAATTTGGACCGCAACCTTAAAGACCATTTCAGCATTTGCCGATGCTTTACTTTGTAAGTCGAGATCGCTCACATTAAAAGTATATTTACCCGCAGTATCTGTCGCTTCTAATGTGCCTGTACAGGTGTCGGTGGCTGTACTATCGCATTGATAGTTTTGAGTGACATGCCAACGTTTCCAAGCTTTAGGCTTTATGGAAGGTGAGGCCGGGTCAGGAAAACCAAAATACACAATATCGTAATTGGCTACGTTCGTTAGCGCTTCACCTTCACTATTAGCAACAGTGAATGATAGTGCGCCAGTAATGGAGTCAAATGTGTCGAGTTTAACCACCACAGTGCTGGCATCATCAATACTCACGCCATCAACAACAGGCGGTACAACTACTACTGGTGGCACAACAACAGGTGGCACAACAACAGGGGGAATAACAACCACTGGTGGCTCAGTGACAACTTCGTCATCATTGTCGCTATTACAGCCAAAGATTAACAATGAACTCGCTAATATGGCGCTAAGATATTTAACCTTCATGATGCGCTCCTTAATTGTAATGCCCTGTGTGACAAGTGGTACATTCCATATCCGTTTTCACGCTAGCTGCAGAGCCCATCGTTTCGGTAACGCCATGACAAGACTGACATGCCTGCGCTTCAGCAGACGGTTTTGCTTCTGCTAATACTGAAATATCTTCACCGGCATTGGCACGATTGAGTAAATCAACAATATAAAAAGCCATGCTGGCAGAGAGGCGTTTGCAACGTTCACCTTTTAACGCAAAAGGCTTTCCAGATGCCGCAGACCAATTACTAATAGATGAATGGCACAGTGGGCTGTTAGCAATAGAGGTTTTACCTACTTCGAGTGATTTAGCATCTGTAGAGCCAATGCCCGCAATGAACTCAGCAGATGATAAAGGTAAATCGTTAGTTTCGTAGTAGCGGAACGATGCACCAATAATGGCGCTGTTTTGCCCATTAATATCATCAAGAATATTAATCAACATACCGGCAGCATTAAGGTTGCCACACAATGTTCCTTGGCCAACCACGCCTGCCCAACCATAGCCTGCTAATGCAGTAGGGATAGTGGCAAACTTACTGGCGTCAACGCTGCCAGATGCCGCTAGCATAGTCACAATGGCGTGAAACACTTGGTGCATACAACCGCCCCCCGTTTCATAGGCAAGCTTTGCTGTTAGCATCGCATCAAGTGGCGCATATTTAAGTTTTTCACCTAGTTCTAAACGGTAGTTTCCATCTGCGTCTGTGGCAGCAAATGCAGACGTGCCTAATAATGTTGCCCCAGCTGCTGCAGTGCTTAAACCAATAATCTGTGTCAATGCTTGACGTCTGTTCATGCTCATAATAATCACCCTTTACTCATCGTTATTTTATTATTCCCAATCTCTAGTGTTGGGGGTTTTTGAGTTGTTAGTAAAAAACGGGCTAACAACTTGATGTGGTAACAATAAGCAATAGAGCAATTAAAGATGTGATTCAAAGCAGATAAAGATAGCAGATTGAAATATGGATTTTTAGTGATTATGGCATCGTTTTTTTACGGACAATTTGACTTAAATTTAAGGGTTTTCATGATGTAAGTCTCATTATTTTCCACATTTCATACATCTTCTCAGCCATTTAGTCTGTTTTTAAAATCATGAAATGACGTGATATCGCTCACAAATTGATTAGTTTGCACATTTAAAGGCTTACATTTTATAAGGAATAAAGTGCTTAAGCATCAGGATCACAGAATTAATAAGATTTTATGCATACACTTCAGTATGTCGAAATTAGGTCAATTATAGAGGCGGTCTACATGCAATTGGGGCATTGCAGGTTCAGTATCGACAAAGGGGAGTTGATTAACCAGGAAACTGGGGTGGTGTGGCATCTTCCCAGAGCCGAATTACATGTGCTGACTTTATTGGTCGAGTATCAAGGGAAAGTTGTTGCTAAACCATTATTAGAGTCAGGTCATGAAGACGAGTCACATTTAAGTTCAGCGTCAGTCGCTAGGGCTATTTTTACCTTACGGTCTTTTCTTGGACCACAATATGAAACGCTTATCGAAACAGTAAAAGGCCAAGGTTATTTGCTAAGGCATCATCGTGCCCGTAAAGAAACCGACAATAAAGTGGGCCGCGTATTCATTCGACCATTACAAGTTTTGCTGGTGGTCATAGCCCTTATTAGCGTGTCGCTGGTAAGTCTATGGTGGTTTAATCAAGTCGGCCATGCTGTCAGCCCAACCATGCCGTTGAGTATAGAAACGGTGAGCTTAAATTCAGGCCAGCAAGTCGATGTGATTTTATATTCCCCTTCAAACACTAATAACGAGTTGCTGACTGATCAAGGGCAACAGCTCACACAAAGTTTATTAGGTTGTACCGAAACGGTATGGAATAAAGCTTTTTTATCGTTATCGCATGACAAGCAAGTACTGAATATTACTTTAAGAGGTGATTATTTGGGCCAGTCTATTATTCGTAATTTAAAAATTAGCGACTTACGCCAACCTAAACGATTTATCAATTCAGCATGGCTTGAACAAGTGAACATTTGCGACTCGTTACCTGTTCGACTTGCCTCATCTCATCGATCTCAGGGGCGTTAGTACAATGGCAAGAAAAGGGTTATGGATAGTCAACATTGTCATTCTGCTGTGTTTGCTGGCCAGTATTGGTGGCATTTACGCGTTAACATCTAAGGCTCCGAGCTTTATGTTGAGCTGCAGTTCAGAACTGTTTAATCATGAAGTTGATGCAGCAGACAGCGATCATTACTTATTGGTCGATTTAGTCTCTAAAGATGGTTTAGCCCAAATTAACTATCGCTATTATGATTTAGATGGCAATTCTGCTGGCACGTTAGCGATGACGGGAAAAGTGAATAAAATAGATGCTAAAAGGCAAATGTACGATATTTCAGTGACCACTAAACAAGAGTATTTAGGTGGGAGCAGTCTCGATACACCTGCACATTATGAATATTTATCGTATGTGAGCGGAATAAATTTAAACAAGAGTGGCATGCATTCATTAAGTCTTCAGGTGTTGGAACGCGATGAAGCAAAAGATTATGCAGTAGTACTTTTTCAGCCGAGTAATACCGTGTGTGGTTGTCGTTTGGTGCATTAATTTATGCAAACAAAAAGGTCGATGCAATGCATCGACCTGTTAAGTATTTAACCCTAGCTCGGGTTATTTATGCTTTAACCGAGTGTAAGGTCACTTTTTCTGCTTCAGCTGCTTGGGGCTGAACCTGAGTATTAGACTGAGTTAACTCTCCAACAGGTAAAATAGTTCGGCCGTATTCAGCATTAAGCACTTGGGCCATGGCAAAGTAAATGGCGCTTGCTCCGCAAAAAATACCCTCAAAACCTGCAATAGTGCCAAGCAACGCATTACCGGTAAAGTCACGAGCGGCCAATAAGAAAAACAAGATAGTTAATGAACCAAATACTACTTGTTTTGCCCGTGGATAACGTAACGATCCTACAAACATAAAGGCAGTAAAGGTGCCCCATAGTGTTAGATACCACCCCATAAAGTGTGCTGGACTGGCGGCTATGCCCATATTTGGCATTAGGATGATGCCCACTAAGGTTAACCAAAATAGGCCGTATGAAGTAAACGCGGTGGTGCCGAAGGTGTCGCCACGCATAAAGCACATCATACCGACAATAACTTGGCCAATGCCACCGTAGAAAATCCCCATTGCGAGGATCATCGAATCAATTGGAAAATAGCCAGCATTATGAATATTGAGCAGTATGGTTGTCATGCCAAAGCCCATTAATCCTAATGGCGCCGGATTCGCTAATTTTGTAGACATTGTGTTCCTCTAATGGAAAAGTTCAACGGCGAATGTAATGCCGCCAAAAGTGAATCTGTACCCTTATGGGCAAGGCGCGCATTTTAGAGAAAGCGTCTGTGGGTAGCAATAAGCAAGAATGGGCATGTTGCGTGAATGATAAAATAAATATTCACCTTTAAAAACAATAGCTTAACTGATTATTTTTATGAAGTAGTTTAAGGGTGGCTGGGATGATTATAATAAGTTGTTTAAATTCAATTAGATAATGGCATTGCATCGGAATGGGGTGACATAGTTCAAGTTGTTGCTATTGGTGTGATGAGTCTCAAAAACAGCATCGTTATATCATTCACTTGGGTTATTAAGCCGTAGCTGATAAACGTAATTTTGTGATGCAAGCGATACAAATTCACTAAGTTTGTTGTGGCCTGCAAAAATAACATTTGCTGCAAAATTTATCTCTATGGTCAATAAATGCCGACTAGCACCGACAATTTCCTGCTGCTACTTTGCGTATTATACCAAGCTCATTTACCCGTTCGATTACTTCACCTATCGAGATGTTTGGTCGCAGATGACAACTCATTTGTTTGATTTGTGTGCTAGACCACAGACGCGCTTTCGTGTGATAGCTAGTCTGTAGTTAGGCTTTAACTAAAACCACATTAAATATACCAGCATCTTTGTGGTTTATTGGCATCGGAGGTTATATGCAACATAGGTTTATCACTACAGTATTAGGGACTTTAAAGCCTAATCTACTGCAATCACTT
This sequence comes from Shewanella sp. 11B5, assembly GCF_002836795.1. Classification (NCBI taxonomy): domain Bacteria; kingdom Pseudomonadati; phylum Pseudomonadota; class Gammaproteobacteria; order Alteromonadales; family Shewanellaceae; genus Shewanella; species Shewanella sp. 11B5. Next base: position 9,391 of record NZ_PJAP01000225.1, read on the forward strand.
GCCCAGGTTAGCCGTGAAATAGGTGCAAGTTGGGAAACCAGTAAAGTCATTAAACTCGACGGGCAATTTGTGGCCATGATGAGGGTGATGATAGATGTCGATAAGGAAGCGGCATTAAAACAAGCATTAGAGCAACAGTTTTCACAATTAACGTTCGTCTATGCAGAATATGAGCATGATTCTGTTCGTCTATCACAAGAATGTAAACTCACTCTAGATTGCAATGATCGCTCAGGTTTAACCCATGATATGAATCAAATTTTAGCCGATCTTGAGGTAAGCGTAGACCACCAGGAATGTTACCGTGTGCAAGTCACCAGTTTAGGTAAAACGGTGTACAGCGCTAAGCTGACATTAAGATTACCGGAAAATGTGACTATCGCATTGTTAATTTCACAGCTAGAAACATTAAGCGATAATATTCGAATCGAAGTTAACTAACCTGTCCCTCATTTGGGCAATCGTTCATCGTTTTCCTGGAGTGGCTTCGATTCAGAAGTAGTGAACTATCTTGAGCTGAGTTCGCTAAAGACTACTTTGTTTCTGCCACTGCTTTTGGCTTGATATAACGCGCTGTCGGCGAGATCGATTGCTTGTTCTATTGGTATGTCTTGGTTACTGAGTTCAACGACCCCAAAACTGGCGGTCACGCTAATTTGCTGACCGCAATAAACAATAGGTGCTTGGTTAATCATGGCCCTTAATCGCTCGGCGACATTGATAGCCTCCTGATAATTGCTGCGCTCGATTA
>NZ_PJAP01000596.1:0-3947 GCF_002836795.1 Shewanella sp. 11B5
CCGAGGGCAATTTCTACATCGGCTCGGATCTCTAATAATCGTGATAAGCCATAAAAGTAACTACCAGCCTGCCCAGGCATTCTCATAGTGTATCGATCTACTTCTTGTTTCACTGCCGCTTCTGAAAACACCACGTCATTGCGTAACAATGTATAGGCGTTTTCTTTTGTTGTTAGACCTAGGTTTAACATCGGGTCTAACATCGCGCGGGCATTACGTAATAATCGGTGTTGAAGCGCTATAAGCTGTGCTTCAATAGGAAGATATGGCAACATTTCTGCTTCGGCGTACAGTGCCCAACCTTCAACGTTTACACTGTTAAAAGCATAATACACTCGGGCCAATGACACGCCCTGCTCTAACATGACCGCAAATTGTAATTCATGACCGGGTCTGCCTTCGTGGGCACTTAATGTATAAGCAACGGCATTAAAATTAAAGTCATCATAAGCAGCGTCACCGGTTAATGCCGGGTTACCTGTTGTTAGTACAAATTGGCCTTGTTCACCTGTGTTACCAATAAACGGTGGTGGTAGCATATGAGGTGCAGGGCTGCCCGCCGCTTCTGCTTCACTCGCCAATCGCATAATCATGTCGCGTTTAGGTAAATTCACCACATTTTGCTGAGTGATTAATCCTTCAAGTTTCTTATTAATAGCTCTGTAATGCTCTTCAATTTTATCGTTGGCTAAAGAGTCTTTTTTCAGTGTTTTAATCACTTCGCGATAATCACTTGATGGCATATTAAATTTTTGTGCCACCAAGGGGGCTAACGCCTGCATATTCGCCTTGGTAATCATGTAACTTGCTTTAGCACGTTCAATCAACAGCTCAGGTTCGATATCAATGCCAACCGTTTTGAGTTTTAAAGCATAAATCTCTGAAGGTAAACGAAAGTCATCTCGGCTAGTCGGAATTACAGTTTTTTCTGCCCACTGGCGGTAATCAGCAATTTGCTGTTTTAGTAACGACAGATTCTCATCGGCTTTTATGAATTCATTTTTCTCAAACAATTGCTGCAAACCTTGCAATAAGGTATCGGTTCTTGCCAGTGCTTGGTTAACTTCTTCTTTTGTTGGCCCCATTAACTTTTTATTGGCTAATGCAGCTTCATATAAGGTTTTGGCTTGTTCAGTTAATGCAGGTTGACCCGATTTACCGACATAACACGCTAAACGAGTATTAGCCGCTTGTTTACGTGTATCTGACATTTGATCATCTAATAATGCTGAAACACCTCTAAAGACAATTAACGGCACATCTACCCAAGGCAGCATGTATTTGTCTTCTAACTTACCAGAGGCAATAGTCTGATCAATATTATTGATAATAATGTTGAGATCTTGACGAACAGGCAATGACTTTTCTGTCTTAAGCGCTTGTAGTAAGGTCTTTTTACTGGCTTCTAGCGTGCGAATATACTTATCTTGTTGTGCCTTAGTAATGCTACTGCACTGACCGTCAACCTCTGTTATGCCAATCGAGCTCGCCATTTCCGGTTGGAATTGGCTAGTGATTTTAATTTGTTTATTGGTATATGCATTACTGACATCAACCCAGGATTCCGCTGATGATACGAACGGAATAAGAACAAGTAGTGGAATCACAGACGTGAGTATTTTGCCTGACATCGGTTTAATCCTTTTTTTATTATGAAGTCATTACTATAACCGAATAGACCACTAAAGTGATGGGCACAGAATTAACTAATCTGTAACGAATAGTGATCATCAGCCATTATGGATAACCCCATTTTAGTTAACGTCGTGATGATAAAAACACTCAGTATGAACATGTCGACATATCGCTAAGTCGCTAAGTCGCAGCCAATAAAAAACCGCAGCGATTGACGCTGCGGCTTATTCTATCGAGATATAATCGATTTTAGCGGATTAGATGATTGTTCATTTAAAACGCAAAGTCTTCGCTATCTAGTGCCATCATTGAATCAACACCATTGGCAATACATGCCGCATGGCCCTTGGCTCTTGGTAACATACGCTGCATATAGAATTGCGCTGTTTTGATTTTAGCTTCATAAAACGCAGTTTCAGTGGTTCCTGCAGCCAATTTGTCTTGTGCCACTTTAGCCATTTTTGCCCAGAAGAAAGCAAGTGTCACATAACCTGCATACATTAAGTAATCAACAGATGCACCGCCGATTTCATCCGGGTTCTTCATCGCTTTGCCGCCAATTAACACGGTCAGTTCATGCCACTCTTTGGCATAAGACATAATCGGTTTAATAAACTCAGCCATCGCTGGGTTGTCCATGTTTTGCTGGCAGAACACGGTAACGTCTTTCGAAAATGGCTTTAATACTTCACCGTTAGTGCCGATGATTTTTCTTGCCAATAAATCAAGTGCTTGAATACCAGTAGTGCCTTCATATAAGCAGCTAATCTTGGTGTCGCGCATTAACTGTTCCATGCCCCACTCTTTAATAAAGCCGTGGCCACCGAATATTTGTACTCCGTGGCTGGTACATTCAAAACCAAGCTCGGATAAAAATGCTTTAGCAATCGGTGTTAGTAAGGCTAGCTTAGTTTCAGCATCAGCTTTAATGGCTTCGTCTTTTTCTGCATGCCCAATATCCACTAGCTGGGCAAGATACGAAATTAACGCTCGGCCGCCTTCAGCAATCGACTTTTGGGTCAATAGCATTCTACGCACATCTGGATGAACAATGATTGGGTCTGCTGGGCCATTAGGGTTTTTAACACCGCTAATTGAACGCATTTGTAGGCGATCTTTTGCGTAGGCTAATGCCCCCTGGAATGACGCTTCAGCAGCTGCAACACCTTCACTTGCCACACCAATACGCGCAGCATTCATAAAGGTGAACATGCACTTAAGGCCACGATTAGGTTCACCAATCAAATGCCCCGTTGCACCATCAAAATTAATCACACAGGTAGCGTTACCATTAATACCCATTTTGTGTTCAATAGAACCACAACTCACGCCGTTTCTATCTGAAATTGTACCATCTTCATTAACGTTGAACTTAGGTACGATAAATAGCGAGATACCTTTGTTGCCTTCTGGCGCACCAGGAATACGGGCAATAACAATATGCACAATGTTGTCAGACAGATCATGCTCGCCTGCTGAGATAAAGATTTTAGTGCCACTTAATGAATAAGTGCCGTCAGCTTGCAGTTCAGCTTTGGTGCGCAACATGCCTAAGTCAGTACCACAATGTGGCTCTGTTAAACACATTGTGCCAGTCCACTTACCTTCTACTAGGCTTGGCATAAACTGCTGTTTTTGAGCATCTGTACCGTGGGCTTCAATTGTGGCTAATGCGCCATGGCTAAGGCCTGGGTACATAGCAAAGCTGTGGTTCGCGCTGGAAAACAACTCAGCAATACTGATATTTAATGAATGAGGTAAACCTTGGCCACCAAACTCTTCAGACTGAGATAACGTTGGCCAGCCGCCTTCTACATATTGCGCATACGCCTCTTTAAATCCGTCTGGTGTGGTTACAACGCCATCTTTCCAGGTACAACCTTGTTGATCGCCAATTTGATTTAATGGTGCAACAACTTGTTCCGTTAATTTTGCCGCTTCAGCAATAATGGCATCAACCATGTCGATACTGGCATCTTGGTAACCCAAACGCTGATAGTGCCCTTCACAATCTAACAGCTCTTGCATAACAAATTTTACGTCACGAATGGGGGCTTTATATTCAGGCATTGTTACTCTCCATGTCATTATCAATCGATATCTAGTTAGTGATTATTTGGATGAAACCTTTCATACCAATAATGTTTGTACTACTGATGCTAAGTTAACTGTAAGTATTATCCAAATGCATATTAATAATATGTATACATTCGTTTGAATTATAGTTTACGACCATTAAACGACTGATATCAATCACTACGTCATAAAATTCACACTTCTTTAAGCAATTATTCATCCTGTGCATGGCTCAA
>NZ_PJAP01000597.1:0-3930 GCF_002836795.1 Shewanella sp. 11B5
ATTAGCAACATTGCTTCTAAGAAAGGTAAAGTATTATTCGTAGGTACTAAGCGCGCTGCTGGCGAAGCTATCAAAGCATCTGCACTTTCTTGTGATCAGTATTATGTTGATCATCGTTGGTTAGGCGGCATGTTAACTAACTGGAAAACTGTTCGTCAGTCAATCAAGCGTCTTAAAGAGCTAGAAAGCCAGTCTGTAGACGGTACTTTCGACAAGTTAACTAAGAAAGAAGCGTTAATGCGTTCACGCGAATTAGACAAGTTAGAAAAGTCTTTAGGCGGAATCAAGAACATGGGCGGTTTACCTGACGTATTATTCGTTATCGGTGCTGACCATGAGCATATCGCTATTAAAGAAGCAAACAACCTAGGTATTCCAGTTGTTGCAGTTGTTGATACCAACTCTGCACCAGACGGTGTTAACTACATCGTTCCTGGTAACGACGACGCAATGCGTGCTATCCGTTTGTACACTTCTTCTGTTGCTGCAGCTGCTAACGCTGGCCGTGGTCAAGATTTAGCTGTTCAAGCTGAGCAAGACGGTTTCGTAGAAGCTGTTTAATAAGGCGTGATGATTATCATCCCCCTTATTTGCCAATAAGATAATTGGTGAACAGGGGCCTTTTGGCCCCTGTTTTATAAATGCAATATTATACGAATTAAATTAGAGGATTTAACAATGGCAATTACTGCTGCCCAAGTTAAAGAACTTCGTGACCGCACTGGCGCTGGCATGATGGACTGTAAGAATGCACTGACTGAAACTGACGGTGACATCGAACTAGCGATTGATAACATGCGTAAAAGCGGCGCTGCGAAGGCTGCTAAAAAAGCAGGTAACATCGCTGCTGACGGTACAATTCTAATCAAGAATGGCGAAGGTTTCGCTGCACTTTTAGAAGTTAACTGTCAAACTGACTTCGTTGCAAAAGACTCAAACTTCCTAGCATTTGCTAACGCAGTGCTTGATGTTGCTGCTGCATCTAAAGTGTCTATCGAAGACTTAAAAGCACAGTTTGAAGAAACTCGTGTTGCGCTTGTAACTAAAATCGGTGAAAACATCAACGTTCGTCGCGTTGAGTATATCGATGGTGCAAACCTTGCGTCTTACCGTCACGGTGATCGTATTGGTGTTGTTGTTGCGGGTGAAGCTGATGAAGAAACACTAAAGCATATCGCAATGCACGTAGCTGCTTCTAAGCCAGATTTCGTAAACCCTGAAGATGTGCCTGCTGAACTTGTAGAAAGAGAGCAAGCGCTTCAAATCGAAATCGCGATGAATGAAGGCAAGCCTGCTGAAATCGCTGAGAAGATGGTTGTTGGTCGTATGAAGAAGTTCACTGGTGAGATCTCTCTTACTGGTCAAGCTTTCATCATGGAACCAAAGAAAACTGTTGGCGAAGTGCTTAAGTCGAAAGGCGCTACAGTAACCAGCTTTATTCGTTTAGAAGTTGGTGAAGGTATCGAGAAGAAAGCAGAAGATTTCGCTGCTGAAGTAGCTGCGCAAATCGCCGCTACTAAAAAAGCGTAATCGCTTTAATCTAAATACCCTAAGACCGCAGCAACCGCTGCGGTTTTGTTATGATCAGGATGAAAATTATGAGCACCAATCCAAAACCAGCGTTTAGACGTATTCTGCTTAAATTAAGCGGTGAAGCATTAATGGGTGAAGAAGGCTTCGGCATTGACCCTAAAGTACTTGATCGTATGGCACAAGAAGTGAAAGAGCTTGTTGAACTTGGTATTCAAGTTGGCGTGGTTATTGGTGGTGGTAATCTATTTCGTGGTGAAGGCTTAGCAAAAGCTGGTATGAACCGCGTGGTGGGCGATCACATGGGTATGTTAGCAACCGTAATGAATGGCTTAGCCATGCGTGATGCCTTGCACCGTGCATATGTTAATGCCCGTCTTATGTCTGCTATCCCACTTAAAGGTGTGTGCGATGATTACACTTGGACAGAAGCAATTAGCCTATTAAAGTCTGGTCGTGTGGTTATTTTTGCTGCGGGTACGGGCAATCCTTTTTGTACAACCGATTCTGCAGCATGTTTACGCGGTATTGAGATTGAAGCTGAAGTGGTACTAAAAGGCACCAAAGTAGATGGTGTATACTCAGCAGACCCAATGAAAAACCCTGAAGCGGTTAAATATGACACGCTTAGTTTTGCCGAAGTCCTTGAATCAGAATTAAAAGTAATGGATCTTGCTGCATTTACTATGGCACGTGATCATAATATGCCGATTCTTGTATTCAATATGAACAAGCCAGGTGCACTTCGCCGCGTTATTATGGGTGAGAAAGAAGGTACGATTATTAGCAGTAAACAACCTGCTTAATCACCGACACAGAAAATATTTATATTATATAATTTAACTGTTTGAGCGGTTTTATTGCATGTGTCATTCTTAGGCTAATGCTCAAACACACATGAATTTGTGACAAAAAGGAAATTATTGTGATTGATACTATTATGTTAGATGCGCAAGAGCGCATGAGTAAATGCGTTGATGCGACTAAAAACCAAATGGCGAAAGTTCGCACCGGTCGTGCACACCCAAGTTTATTAGATTCAATTCAAGTGTCTTGCTATGGCTCTATGTCACCACTTAAGCAAGTGGCAAACGTGGGTGTAGAAGATTCTCGTACGTTAACAGTAAACGTGTTTGATAGATCGATGGTTCAAGCGGTAGAAAAAGCAATCATGAGCTCTGACTTAGGTTTAAACCCTATGTCTGCTGGTGCGACTTTACGTATCCCGTTACCTTCGTTAACTGAAGAACGCCGTAAAGACTTCATTAAAGTGGTACGTAACGAAGCGGAAAATGGTCGTATTGCCATTCGTAACGTTCGTCGTGACGCAATCAGTGAAGTGAAAAAGCTTGAAAAAGCAAAAGCATGTACTGAAGATGATGTTCGCCGTAGTGAAGATGAAGTGCAAAAGCACACTGATTCATCAATCAAAAACATCGATCAAATTCTAGCAGCGAAAGAAAAAGAGTTGATGGAAGTATAATCTCTCAACTTAGACGCTAGAGTTAACACGCCGTGTAAGGGTATACTACACGGCGTTTGTTTTTATAAAGGATTGTCGTAGATGTCGTCTACAGTTGAGTTTGAATCAGACCCTAAAGCCGATTCGGAGCAAATGACTTCGCAATTGTTGCCGGGACAATTATCTGATGTAGTAAAACAATCTCTGCCCAAACATGTTGCGATTATTATGGATGGTAATGGCCGTTGGGCACAACTGCAGGGTAAAGCTCGGGTTTTCGGTCATAAAGCCGGTGTTAAAGCTGTGCGCCGTGCGGTAAGTACTGCAAGTCAACTTGGTATTGAATCATTAACCTTGTTTGCATTTTCAAGTGAAAATTGGCGCCGACCCGATAAAGAAGTCAGTTTGTTGATGGAATTGTTTTTTACGGTGTTACAACGTGAATTGAAATTGCTCGACAAAAACCAAGTTAAGCTCAACATTATTGGTGATACCAGCAGGTTTTCTAATCGTTTACAGAAACAGATTGCCGGTGCTCAAGAGAAAACAGCAAGCAATACTGGTCTGATATTAAATGTGGCAGCGAACTATGGCGGACGTTGGGATATCTTACAAGCTGCACAAAAATTAGCCGAAAAAGTTGAAAGTGGCGAAATCACCAGCAGTCAGATGACCGAAGAAGCATTAAATGAACATTTGTGCATGCAAAACCAGAGCGAAGTTGATTTAATGATCCGTACAGGCGGTGACTACCGCATTAGTAATTTTGTTTTATGGCAGGCCGCTTATGCCGAGTTGGTGTTTACTGACACCCTATGGCCTGACTTTGATGAGCTAGCATTTCGTGATGCTATTGCCATTTTTGCCAGTCGGCAGCGCCGTTTTGGTTTGACGGGTAGTCAAATTGAAGAGATACGCGCAATATAAATATTAAGAGG
>NZ_PJAP01000598.1:0-3925 GCF_002836795.1 Shewanella sp. 11B5
ATTCCCTGAAGCCTCTTTTTCATCAACATCAATTGTTGATAAAGGAAATAACCAGTTTGTAATTAATGGTGACTTTACTTTAAATGGTGTGACAAAGCCGTTAAGCATTGATGCCGTTGCTATTGGTGAAGGTAAAGATCCATGGGGTGGATACCGTGCAGGCTTTAGTGGCAAAACCACTTTTGCAATGAAAGATTTTGGTGTCAAAATGGATTTAGGTCCAGCTTCTGCAAACGTTGAATTAGCATTAGTCGTGGAAGGCGTTAAACAATAATATGTTGGATTCGTGATTAACAACTAAAAACAAAGCCGCTAAGTTAAGCGGCTTTGTTGTTTAATACAGTTATTGATTATGTTGTTACGTTATTCATCTTCAGCTGGAGGAACATAGCCTTCGATTTCAACGTCTTTACCTTCAAATAAAAAATTAGTCATTTGCTCTTCAAGAAACTTGCGGTCATCAACATTCATCATATTGAGCTTTTTCTCATTAATGAGCATTGTTTGTTTCTTTTGCCATAAGCCCCAAGCTTCTTTACCGATATTGTCAAAAATGCGCTTACCTAATTCGCCTGGGTAAAGCTGAAAATCTAAGCCGTCAGCTGATTTGTTTAGGTGTTGACAGTGAACTGTGCGAGCCATGATGATTCCTTACTAACTTTAATTACATTAAAAACTAATGTGTCGCGAAAAGTACGGCTAAATTAGCCAAAATACGTTCTGTAGCGGCTGCCAACCCGACTTTCGCAGGTTGCTCTATGTTATACCAGAGAGCCGAGGTTTGTTCCATGATGCCTGTTGCTTGATCGACAGATAGTTCAACTAGCACTGGTTGAATATCAAGGTGGAAATGACTAAATGTATGCCTAAACCCTGCAAGCCCTTGCTCTGATTCTGTCAAATTATGCAGCGTTAAATAATCATCTAATTCTGCTTGATGTTCAAATTGTGGAAAACACCATAATCCCCCCCATATACCAGCAGGTGGACGCTGAATAAGCTGAACTTTTACTGAATCTTCGCTGTTATCGACTAAAACCACCATAAACGCTGATTTTTCTGGCGTTACTTTTTTAGGTTTTTTACCAGGATATAAACTTTGATGACCTGTCTGTTGAGCCACACAATCAATTGCTACAGGGCAGGCAGCACAATTAGGTTTACTGCGGGTACAAACACTTGAACCAATATCCATCATAGCTTGGTTAAATTTTTCAACGTTTTTGGCTGGTGTTAACGCATCGGTTAATTGCCACAATTGTTGTTCAACGTGCTTTTGTCCCGGCCAACCTTCAATAGCACCATGTCGTGCCAAAACTCGTTTTACATTACCGTCTAAAATTGAGTGGTGTTGACCGAGCGATAAGGATAACACTGCGCCAGCAGTCGATTTACCTATTCCAGATAACGCAACCACATCATCAAACTGTGTGGGGAATTGTCCATTTAAAGCATCACGAATATGCTGAGCCGCTTTATGTAGATTACGCGCTCTAGCGTAATAACCTAGGCCAGTCCATAAATGTAGCACTTCATCTTGATGAGCATTAGCAAGATCTATAACGCTAGGGAAACGCGCCATAAACTTTTCATAATAAGGAATAACCGTCGCGACTTGAGTTTGCTGGAGCATGATCTCCGACACCCAAACTCGATAAGGTGTTTTATTGATCTGCCATGGCAGCGATTTACGACCATGAAGGTCATACCAAGCGATGATACGCTCAGAAAATGGAGTCAAATTTTTCATGGGCGCAGTGTAGCTATAGCCATTTTATTACACAAGTGGCCCTGCTATTTAAAATCACACGTTTGCACTAAATTAGCGTAAACATGTGCAATGAGTTTAGGTATAATGCCCAACTGAGTTTAAAAACGATCTATTACAGATAGCAATGCGTAATGTGCTGTTAAATAGTGTTGGAATAATATTTTGGCACTGTTTTAGTTAATTATTAGTTATAACAGCACAATAAAGTACGCAGACAATGAGGCAAAGATGAGCGACGTTACCACAGCTGAATTTAACGAAGACGGTAAGTATATTCGTAAAATCAGAAGTTTTGTTTTACGCGAAGGCCGTTTAACCAAAGGTCAATCTCAAGCAATTGAAGCACATTGGCCAGCAATGGGACTTGATTATACTCCACAAGCGTTGGAGTTAACTCAAGTGTTTGGTCGCGATGCTGATACCGTATTAGAAATCGGTTTTGGTATGGGTGCATCATTAGTGCAAATGGCAAAAGCTGCCCCAGAACAAAACTTTATTGGCATAGAAGTGCATAAGCCAGGTATTGGTACGTGTCTTTCTGAGGCTGGTGCTGCTGAAGTGACTAACTTACGTGTATATCATCACGATGCAATGGAAGTGCTAGAGCACAGCATTGTTGATGGTTCACTTGAGCGCGTACAATTGTTTTTCCCTGATCCATGGCATAAAAAACGTCATCATAAGCGCCGGATTGTGCAAGCCGAGTTTGTACAACTTATCCGCCGTAAGCTTAAAATTGGTGGTGTGTTTCACATGGCAACCGATTGGGAGAATTACAGCGAGCATATGTTAGAAATAATGAATGCCGCAGAAGGTTATAAAAATCAATCAACAACTGGTACAGTTGTCGAACGTCCAGAGCATCGTCCACTGACCAAGTTTGAGGCAAGAGGCCACAGACTCGGTCACGGCGTATGGGATATCATGTTTGAGCGTACTGCTTAATCACAACTACACTTTCAGCAATCGGAGAATACACCATGGCGCAAAATCGTAGTCGTCGTTTACGTAAAAAATTACGAGTTGATGAGTTTCAAGAATTAGGCTTTGAAATCAACTGGACTTTTGATGAGTCTGTTTCTGAGGCAGATATTGATAACTTAGTTGATCAATTTCTTGTTGAAGTCATTGAACCTCGTCAATTAGGTTTCCACGGTGGTGGACACAAGCAATGGGAAGGTATTATTGCTACCCAAGCTATCGGTAAATGTACTTATGAAGATACCGCTGCAGTGAATGCATTCTGGAAAGACAAGCCTGTATCTAACCTCGAAGTCAGTGATTTGTACGATATCTGGTGGGGTTAAGCTAAATTGCCTGAGCAATTATTACTTCAAGAAGCTGTCGATAAAGTAAGATCGCTATTGGGTAAAGGCAAGGTTGCAGGATATATTCCTGCTCTTGCCTGCGTTGACCCTAATAAAATAGGGATTGCAGTTACCACTGTTGACGGTCAAACAATTGGTGCGGGTGATTACCTCGAACCGTTTTCAATTCAAAGTATTTCAAAAGTCTTTAGCCTTACCCTGGCACTTAATTTATATACCGAAGATGAAATTTGGAGTCGTGTGGGTAAAGAACCCTCAGGACATTCATTTAACTCGCTGGTACAGGTCGAATTAGAGCGTGGTAAACCTCGAAACCCTTTTATTAATGCAGGTGCACTTGTCATTGCCGACTTGTTGCAAGCTCGTTTAGGGGCGCCTAAACATCGAATGCTCGAAGTGGTACGTCAATTGAGTCAAAACCCAACATTATCTTACGATAAAGTCGTGGCGGATTCTGAGTTCCAGTTCAGTGCTCGTAATGCATCTATTGCCTATTTAATGAAGTCATTTGGTAATTTTGAGGGCGACGTCAATACCGTGCTTAAAAGCTATTTTCATTACTGTGCATTAAGAATGAATTGCGCTGATTTATCCCGTGCGATGTTCTATTTGGCTAACCGCGGTAAAACGCTTGATGGTGACAGCTTAGTGTCACCAGTGCAAACTAGGCAACTCAATGCTTTACTCGCGACATCTGGATTATACGATGGCGCAGGAGAGTTTGCTTATCGAGTGGGAATGCCAGGTAAAAGTGGCGTGGGTGGAGGCATTATTGCCGTAATCCCTGGTGATATGTCTATTTGTGTATGGTCTCCTGAATTAGATA
>NZ_PJAP01000599.1:0-3924 GCF_002836795.1 Shewanella sp. 11B5
TAGTCGTATACGCTCGTCTTGGGCAGGGGCAGGTGTGTCTAGGAGACAGCAATGCTGACAGACAGCCATGACCATGGTGAGTCACTGCACATACCCGTTGGCGAGAAGACTGAAGGTAACCAGGTGTCTAATGGCATAAAACTGGGGAATTCGGGGTAAAAAGAACAAGTCGCAAACGGTGAAGGATTAACTTGCATCTGGTTTAGCTCATAAGCTAATTTAAAGCCCCAAACCGCCGATACAGCCCATCCAGCCATACCCACTAATCGTAGCAACCACACTTTAGGTTGTAGTATGCCTATCAGCGCTGCCAGAATAATACCGAGTACAGCAACACGAATATAAATGCACATTACACACGGTGCTAGATCCATTCCATATTGAAAGAAGAGGGCTGCCAACTCTAATCCAATAGCGGATAATAATAATAAACCCCAAGAAAAACGATTATGGCAAAACTGCTGTAGTTGTGACAATTTCAGTTCCTAATAAATGTGCTGGTAAAAAAAACACCCTCAAATGAGGGTGTTCAGATGGATTATCACGACTTTAAGATAAATTATCTACTAAGTCCAATATGCTGATTTAATTAATGACCCATTACCGCACCGCTGATGTCTTTGGCAGAGTGGTGGATTATTAATTGAGTTTCATAAAGAACATCAGTCATGTCGACTAAGAAACCAGACTCAATGGCCATTACACCCACAATCGATAATACAATCGTATAAGGCAACGCCATCCATACCATACGGCCGTATGACAAGCGAATAAGCGGTGCTATGGCTGAGGTTAACAAGAATAAGAACGCTGCTTGTCCATTCGGTGTAGCCACAGAAGGTAGGTTAGTACCGGTGTTAATTGCCACAGCAAGTAAGTCAAATTGATCTCGAGTGATTTGGCCACTCATCAATGCAGCTTTCACTTCATTAATGTAAACCGTGCCCACAAACACGTTGTCACTGACCATAGATAATAAGCCGTTAGCGATGTAAAAAATCACTAACTGCATATTGCCTTCATAACCTAATGCCCATTGGATCACTGGAGCAAACAGTTCCTGGTCAATGATCACACCAACGATGGCAAAAAATACCGCTAAAAGCGCAGTGAAAGGCAAGGCTTCTTCAAACGCTTTACCCAAAGAATGTTCGTCGGTTATGCCATTAAATGCTGTTGCTAAAATAATGACCGATAAACCAATGAGGCCCACAGAAGCTAGGTGAAGTGCTAAACCTGCAATTAACCAAACTCCAATAAGAGCCTGTACAACCAGTTTCATTTTATCTTGGTTGGTTCAGTGTGAGTCTTCATGATTAGCGTAATCGGTTAAAATCTTATGTACTGCACCAGGTAATTGCGCGCCATAACCAAATACTTTGAATTTTTCGACAAGAAAACAAGTGAATATTCCTGCAACCAATACCGGCATAGTCACCGGTGACATCCGTAAGAAAAACTCACCAAACTGCCAGTGGGCTTGTGCCGCAATGATCAAGTTCTGTGGTTCGCCCACCATAGTACAGACACCACCAAGAGCGGTACCAATACCTGAATGCATTAATAAATTACGTAAGAATGCACGAAATGCTTCTAATTCTTCATTGTTTAACTGTTCGGTTGTTTCAGATGTATGGTCATGGCCATCGTTAAAGCTCTTACCTGAAGCGACCTTGTGGTAAATGGAGTAAAAACCAACGGCAACAGCAATGATAACCGCGATGACTGTTAACGCATCTAAGAACGCAGATAAGAATGCCGACGCTGTACAGAACATCAACGAAACAATGATTTTTGAACGCACTTTAGTAATCATCTTGGTAAATACAAACAGTAATAACTGTTTCATAAAGTAAATACCGGCGACCATGAAGACTAAAAGTAACAATACTTCCAGGTTGGCTTCAATTTCATGTAGAACTTGTGAGGGGGATGTCATGCCAATAAATACGGCTTGAATTGCGAGCAAACCGCCGGGCTGAAGTGGATAACATTTAAGTGCCATGGCAAGGGTGAAAATAAATTCAACTACCAGTACCCATCCAGCGACAAATGGACTGACATAAAAAAACAGCAGGGGATTAATGACTAAAAATGCCATAATTGCGTATTTGTACCATTTAGGTGAATTGCCTAAAAAGTTGACAAATAGCGCCTGACTTTTGGTTGCCTGCATAGCAGCCTCTCCGATATTGTTATTGTGACTGTATTGGTACCATTTTTGGATAGCTTACAATACATCATTATTTTCAAACAGATTTGGGAGAATAGAGGCAACTCATATTCGAAAACTTGATGAGTATCAACTTTTCGTTAATTGAGTTTTAAATTCAACTCGATTGAATGAGTGATTTTGGCCAATTTCTCTCTGTAGAATATAGATATCTTGTTATAGCAAACAATGTGTTAGTTAAATAATTTACTCACTAACTACGCATGGCTCTTATTTTTCATCGCTAGTGTAGCGTAAAAAAAATTGAATTGTAACGCTGTTATTTTTGTTAGTAAAAACACGTGGCGTTAACAATTTAATTACATCAGTATATACTAAACTGCTAGGGTTTTATCAGATAAAGTGATGATATGTCGATGATTATAGTAGTGTAATGTGATTAATATTCAATTATTGTTACTTGCTCTGCTTCAGTTGTTTGAAATTCAATCGTAATGAGTGTCGTGTTTAAACAATGGTTTTTATTTTCTACCGCTCTGGTATGATCAGTCCCAATAGTTTCGCCATTGTTTAGCAATAGGATATTAAGGCTGATGATCATCAATGCCAAAGGGCCAGCGAGTTTTGCCGAGAAATATATTGTTCGTTCCATTTGGGAAAACAAATTCCCACCGGGATCAATTTTACCTGCTGAACGTGAGCTGTCTGAACTTATCGGCGTTACACGTACAACGTTAAGAGAAGTATTACAACGTCTTGCTCGAGATGGTTGGTTGAAAATTCAACATGGTAAACCTACCCAAGTGAATAATTTTTGGGAAACGTCTGGGCTAAATATTTTAGAAACCATTGCAGACTTGAATCCTGATGGTTTTCCATTATTAGTCGACCAGTTAATGGCCGCTCGTGGTAATGTCAGTAATATTTATTTTCGGGCATCTATCCGTCACAACCCTGAAAAAGTAGTTGAAGTATTAGCGGGTATTCATAGTTTAGAAAATGATGCTGAAGCGTATGCGACATTTGATTACCAGTTGCACCATACATTAGCTTTTGCGTCAGGCAATCCATTGTATGTGTTGATTTTAAATGGTTTTAAAGGCCTTTATAATCGTGTTGGTCGATATTATTTTTCTAGCCAAGAAGCTCGTGAATTAACCATGCGTTTTTATCTTAAATTAGAGAAACTGGCTCAGGATAAAAATTACTCAGACGTACCAGCGTTAATGCGTACAAATGGTATTGAAAGTGGCAAAATGTGGCAAAAATTGCGTGATGATTTACCCGCTGAAATGGGTCATGATAAATCATAGTGAGATAGTGAGATAGTGAGATAGTGAGATAGTAACTTAAGCCATTAAATCTCTCATTACACGTTAAAAAAACCAATCAAATTGATTGGTTTTTTTACAACAAAATTGCTCATACTCACAGCATCGAATGTAAACTAGATAGACTTTGTGGTGTCGTTTCTGGACACATTGACAAGGTACTAACAATGCCTAAGTGATCAAATTGCTCCAAAGTGACATTAAATCCCCATAACCGATGTAAATGCTTTAATACCTCTTGATGGTTGTCTGCCAGCGGAATGTTGTCAAATGGTATGTAGCGTAAGATAATTGACCTATCACCGTTCACTTGAACTTGTTGTACTTGTATATTGGGCTCGATATTCGACAGATTATATTGTTGTGATAGGGTGTTGCGAATATCCTGGTAACCTTGATCATCATGAATGGCCGATATTG
>NZ_PJAP01000600.1:0-3924 GCF_002836795.1 Shewanella sp. 11B5
GTTGACGACCATGAACTCGTGAGAACGGGTATTCGTCGCATTTTGGAAGATGAACGCGGTATTAAAGTCATCGGTGAAGCACCTGATGGAGAAACAGCCGTACAGTGGTCTCGACAGAATGAAGCTGATGTCATTTTAATGGACATGAATATGCCTGGTATGGGGGGATTAGAAGCCACCCGTAAGATTTTACGCTATCAGCCAGACGCTAAAATTATTGTGTTAACCGTACAAACAGAAGACCCTTTTCCGACCAAAGTGATGCAGGCTGGTGCTTCTGGTTACTTAACTAAAGGCTCCACATCACCAGAAGTATTACGAGCCATTACTCAAGTGGCTCGTGGTCAACGTTATTTGTCGCCAGAAATTGCGCAACAAATGGCGCTAAGCCAATTTAACCACTCTGACGAGAATCCATTTAGCAGTTTGTCTGAACGTGAATTGCAAATCATGATGATGATAACCAATGGTGAAAAGGTTAATGATATTTCTGAAAAATTAAATTTAAGCCCTAAAACCGTCAACAGTTATCGTTATCGACTATTTGCGAAACTGGGGATCGGCGGTGACGTTGAGTTGACCCGTTTAGCTATCCGTTACAAAATGCTCGATACAGGTTCATTCTAGTCAGGAATAATGTATTCCTCGCAACGCATTAAGTAGCTTTAATCATGCCAAGTGGTTTTAACGCCAAATCCTTTTTAAAAAATGTTACCTCAGCACCTGGTGTTTATCGAATGTACGATAAGCACCAACAGGTTATTTATGTTGGTAAAGCTAAAGATCTCAAAAAACGTTTAAGCTCGTATTTTAGAGTTAACATCGCCAATGTTAAAACTCAGGCGCTAGTTTCGCATATCGATCATATTGATGTGACCGTTACGCATAGCGAAACTGACGCGTTATTACTCGAAAATGATTACATCAAACAGTACATGCCCAAATACAACGTGTTACTGCGTGATGATAAATCTTATCCATATATTCTGTTGAGCGGCCATAAGCACCCTCGACTTGCTTATCATCGTGGGCCCAAACGTGAAAAAGGCCATTATTTTGGCCCATATCCTAATGGTGGCGCAGTACGTGAAAGTTTGCATTTAATGCAAAAGCTGTTTCCAATCCGTCAATGCGATGACTTATATTATAAATCCAGATCTCGCCCTTGTTTACAGTATCAATTAGATCGTTGCAGTGCGCCTTGCGTGGGGATTGTCAGTGATGATGAATACAGCGAACAGGTCAAATTAGCCGGTTTATTTTTACGCGGAAAAGATAAACAAGTCATATCACAGCTGGTGGCCAAAATGGAAACCGCTGCAATTGATATGGAATACGAGCGAGCTGCGCAGTATCGTGACCAAATTACCGCATTAAGGCGCGTAGCAGAGCAGCAGGAAGTTTCAAATCATAAAGGTGATATGGATGTCATCGGCGTCGATTACGCCTCTGGTATTGCCTGTTTTCACCTACTGTTTATTCGTGATGGTAAAATTTTTGGCAGTCGCAGCTATTATCCTTCCGTACCAGCAGAAACTGAAATTGAAGAAGTGTTGTCATCATTCTTGGGCCAGTTTTACCTAAATGCCGATATTCAGCGCACGATTCCAAAAGAAGTCATCCTCAGTCATCACTTTGACGGAATAACAGAATTACAAGCGTCGATAGAACACGCATTAGATAAAAAGTTTGAGTTAAAAACGCAAGTAAGAGGCGACAGAGCAAATTTTTTACGCCTTGCCATGACCAATGCCAGTAATGCCGTCGCTACCAAGTTATCGCATAAGAATACCGTAGAACAACGCTTTCAATTACTTGAAGAAGCACTTGAGCTTAATGAACCGATTAAGCGGATGGAATGCTTTGACATTAGTCACACCATGGGCGAAAGCACAGTCGCATCGTGTGTGGTGTTCAATCGTGAAGGGCCACATAAAGCTGATTATCGCCGTTACAACATTACCGGTATTACTGGTGGTGATGATTATGCCGCGATGGAACAAGCTATAAGCCGTCGATTTGATAAAATCGATAACAATGGCAAAGTACCAGATTTAGTTTTCATTGATGGCGGTATTGGCCAGCTAAGAGTGGCGCAAACAATTGTCGATGAAAAGTGTGTCAACATTGATCATCAGCCATTGCTCATTTGCGTAACTAAAGGTGAAGGCCGTAAAGCAGGGCTCGAAACGTTTACCGTTGGTGGTAGTGAGCAAACGTTCGAGGTTGCCAGTGACTCACCTGCATTTCATTTGATGTTACACATTCGCGATGAGTCACATCGCTTTGCGATTACCGGACACCGTAATAAACGTCAAAAAACTCGCAATACTTCTACCCTAGAATCCATCGCAGGTGTGGGCCCTAAAAGACGTAAAGCTTTGTTGCAACATTTAGGCGGAATTCAAGAAGTGAAGGGCGCTAGCGTGGCTGAATTGACAAAAGTACCCGGAATTAGCTTAGAAATGGCACAAACAATTCATGATGCATTGCGAGGGGGCTAAAATTAAGGCAAGATTGGCGCTGCTTCTGACAAATTGGTCTTTTTATGCCGTTTAACTTACCTATTGCACTGACATTATTCCGTATTGCTTTGTTACCCGTATTTATAGCGGTATTCTATTTACCATATCCATGGGCACCATTTGTTTCGGCATTTATTTTCTGGTTGGCCGCTTTGACTGATTGGTTAGACGGTTATGCTGCCCGTAAACTTGGTCAACTAACCCGATTTGGCGCTTTTTTAGATCCAGTAGCAGATAAAGTCATGGTGTCGACAGCATTAGTGCTGTTGGTTCAACAAAATGACAATGTGTACTTAACCTTAGCGGCGTTATTTATGATTGGTCGCGAAATTGTTATTTCAGCCCTGCGTGAATGGATGGCCGAAATAGGCAAACGTGGCGTAGTTGCCGTGTCTTGGATTGGTAAATATAAAACTGCCACGCAAATGATCGCCATTATTGGATTGATTTGGAAACCTACACCTTGGCTAACAGATGTCGCTTATGGCTTGTTTTATATTGCCGCAGCACTGACGTTCTGGTCGATGATGAGTTACATTTCAGCAGCTTGGAAAGATTTAACGGCAGAATAGCGTAATAATAGTTCAATAAGATTATTTAGTGCGCAAACAGTCAAAATTGCGTAAATCAATAATTGACACACGAGGTTAATTCGGTAAAATGCCTCCCTGTAGACAAGTGATGAGTCAGCAACAAGCCTTAGGGTTTTATGTTAACTAACACGATTAATGCGACATTAGCTCAGTTGGATAGGTTGGAAAACGATACCTTTCTAGTAGATATAATAAAGCATTGAAACGATTGAATACGCGACATTAGTTCAGTTGGATAGGTTGAAAGACGATACCTTTCTCGCAGATTTAATAAAGCGTTGAAACGATTGAATAAGCGACATTAGCTCAGTTGGTAGAGCGATACCTTGCCAAGGTATAGGTCATCGGTTCGAACCCGATATGTCGCTCCAATTTCTTATCTTATCCGATGGATTTGAATTTGGTTAAAGATGGCGCGATGGCAGAATGGCTATGCTACGGATTGCAAATCCGTCTATCTCGGTTCGACTCCGGGTCGCGCCTCCACAAAATTGCGTTTAATGGTTACTTTAAGTAACGGTTAAAACAACACTTTGCCCGAGTGGTGGAATCGGTAGACACAAGGGATTTAAAATCCCTCGCTGAATAAGCGTGCCGGTTCAAGTCCGGCCTCGGGTACCATTATTTATAGTAAGAAATTACATATGTAAGTATGGTGTAAAAAAGCCTCAACATTAGTTGGGGCTTTTTTATGTCTGAAATTTGATCGTCAATGGTAACAAACGATTACAACGCTGAGAGCGATAAAAGCGAACAAGCCTAGAGACTAGGCGGACTTCGTCCTGCTAGTTCGCTACGCGGCTATA
>NZ_PJAP01000601.1:0-3921 GCF_002836795.1 Shewanella sp. 11B5
AGCATGGCTGGCGGCACCACATTAGGCGCCAACAACCAAATTAGTAGCCAAAACTTTGCCACCGAAAATACCCTGACTGAAGTGGGCATTAAGTACTCACCCACGGACAGTGCTTGGTATGTTGATGCGGCAGTGTTTGACCAAAAACGCAGTCTACGAAATCGTGATGGCAGCAATACCGGCATTCGCACTAAAGGCTTTGAAGCCCAAGCCTTTTATGATGCTGACCCGTTTTGGTTAAGCGCGGGCTACAGTTATTTAGACGCCCGTTATGATGACTCAGCCAGTAGCCAAGATACGGTACAAGTTGCCGATACATTTGATAATTCACGCCCAGACATTATTGCTGGCACAGGTATTGGCGCACCAAACTTCGCTTCATTTGCAGCGTCTGACCGCCGTGTACAAGGCCTTCCTGAACAAACGTTCACAATTAATGGCGGAATGTCGATTACTGAGAAATGGAAAGCAGGTTTCTCCGGTCTATATACCAAGAGTTACCCATTAGACTATTTAGCGACTGTGTATATTCGCGATCAATACACGCTTAATGTTAACACTCGCTATGATTTTACCGAGCAAACAAGTTTAAGGCTGGATGTGAATAACGTGACTAACCAAAAGAACTGGCGTCCGGTGTTTGAAGGCGGTTATTTCGGATCAACATTGGTTTTTCCTGAACTACCTGTTAACGCTACCCTTACCTTACAGCATTCATTTTAAGGCTATAAATTATGTTTAAAAAAATTGTGTTATTACTGATTGCTGCATCATTAGTGGGGTTATTTTTCCACTTTGATTTGCATCAATTACTGACCTTAGAGGGCCTAAAAGGCTCAATGAATGACTTTAGTCAATTACGTGAAGAGTCACCATTGTTAGTTATTGGCGGGTTCTTTTTATTGTATGTGGCCGTGACCGCATTGTCTTTACCTGGTGCCGCGATTCTTACCATCGCCTCGGGAGCCTTATTCGGCATCGTCGAAGGATTAATTATTGCGTCGTTTGCCTCGAGTATTGGCGCAACAATGGCATTTTTAGTGTCGCGTTATCTGTTGCGTGATTCAATTAAACAACGTTTTCCAGAGCGCTTAGCGGCCATTGATGCCGGAATTGAAAAAGAAGGTGGCTTTTACTTATTTACCTTACGTTTGGTACCAATATTTCCGTTCTTTTTAATCAACATGCTAATGGGTGTGACCGCCTTTAAATCGTGGACTTTCTATTGGGTAAGCCAAGTCGGTATGTTTTTGGGTACCTTTGTTTACGTTAATGCCGGTACTCAGCTGGCACAAATTGACAGCTTATCGAACATTTTATCGGTTAACCTTATCCTGTCGTTTGCACTATTAGGTTTATTCCCGCTTATCGCTAAGGCAATAGTCAATATGATCAAAAAACGTCGTGTATACAGCAAATGGACCAAGCCAGCTAAATTTGATCGCAACATGATTGTGATTGGCGCAGGTGCTGGTGGCCTAGTAACCAGTTATATTGCTGCCGCAGTAAAAGCTAAAGTGACCTTAATTGAAGCCGGCGAAATGGGCGGCGACTGCTTAAACTATGGCTGTGTGCCGAGTAAAGCGATTATTAAAAGCGCTAAAATTGCTCAGCAAATACGAAACGCCCATCATTACGGCTTAGAAGACAGCACTCCTGAATTCTCATTTAAAAAAGTCATGGCGCGGGTGCATCAAGTGGTGGCCGATATAGCTCCACACGACAGTGTTGAGCGTTACACTAATTTAGGTGTCGACGTAGTCAAAGGCTATGCAAAATTAGTTGACCCATGGACAGTTGAAATTAGCCACCCAGACGGTAATACCAGCCGCTTAACCGCGCGTAGTATTGTTATTGCCACAGGTGCTCGCCCGTTTGTGCCACCGTTACCAGGCATAGAAGAAGTCGGTTATGTTACCAGTGATACCTTGTGGGATGAGTTTGCAAAACTCGATACAGCACCACAAAAATTAGTGGTACTAGGCGGCGGCCCAATTGGTTCTGAACTGGCACAAAGCTTTGCCCGTTTAGGATCCAAAGTGACTCAAGTTGAAATGGCTGAGCGCATCATGATCAAAGAAGATCTTGAAGTGTCTGAGTTTGCCACCCAAGCCTTGCAAAAAAGTGGCGTGAATATTTTAACCTCACACCAAGCGCTGCGCTGCGAACTGCGTGACGGTAAAAAATACCTTATCGTTAAACATCAAGAGCAAGAGCAAGAGTTAGCGTTAGAATACGACCAGCTTTTATGTGCAGTCGGTCGTAGTGCCCGCTTAAGCGGTTACGGCTTAGAAGAGTTAGGTATTGAAACCAACCGTACTATCGTCACCAATGAATACCTAGAAACCTTATACCCAAATATCTATGCGGCGGGTGACATTGTTGGGCCTTATCAATTTACTCACGTGGCTGCGCATCAAGGCTGGTACGCGGCAGTCAATGGACTGTTTGGACACTTGAAAAAGTTCAAAGTGGATTACCGAGTTATTCCATGGACTACGTTTATCGATCCAGAAGTGGCTCGTGTAGGTATTAATGAATATGAAGCCAAACAGCAAGGTATTGATTACGAGGTGACTCGCTTTGATTTTGCCGAGCTTGATCGTGCCATTACCGACAGTGCTACCGAAGGGTTTATTAAAGTGATTACCCCTAAAGGTAAAGATAAAATCTTAGGTGTGACCGTGGTGTCAGAACACGCTGGCGACTTAATTGCTGAGTTTGTATTAGCTATGAAACACGGCTTAGGCCTTAACAAGATTCTAGGCACCATACACAGTTACCCAACATGGGCCGAAGGCAACAAGTACGCTGCGGGTGAATGGAAGCGTAACCATGCACCAGAAACTGTGTTGCGCTGGTTAGAAAAATACCACACTTGGCGTCGTGGCTAACCATACAGAGTAATCGCTAAGGCTCGTAAAAATGGGCCTTAGCTTATAGATTCTAAATAATGTCGCTTAGGAAGTAGTTCTGGATAGCGAGTATTAGAAAATAACTCGAGATAACGGTTCTTAGAAACTTAAAGTAGGTCTCAGATAATGAAGAAATTAACGCGATGTGCTCAATCGTTTGTGCTGACTTTAGGTCTATTGCTGAGCTTGTTTGGCATTAATACGGCTATTGCGGCGGTTGAAGAGTCTGAGGCTCTTTCTGATGCTAATCATCTTGTGCAGAGCCAGACAAAAATGGCACTACATGATGAGTGGAATTCCTTACTCAGCCGTCATGTAAAACCGATTAACCAAGGTCACAGTAGCGCGGTAGATTACGCCGCGATACAACAAGATCGAACCATATTGACCGACTATCTCAACCAATTAAGTCTGATAACCCAAGCAGAGTTTGATGCTTGGGACAAAGCATCGCAATTAGCATTGTTAATCAATGCTTACAACGCGTGGACAGTTGAGCTTATCTTAACTAAATACCCTGACCTCGACTCAATCAAAGATCTAGGCGGATTTTTTAGTTCTCCATGGGATAAAAGCTTTATTCCATTATTAGGTAAAACTCGCAGCCTCAATGATATTGAGCACAAACTAATTCGTGGTAGTGATCGTTACAACGACCCCAGAATCCACTTCGCGGTAAACTGTGCCAGCATTGGTTGCCCTGCACTGCGTGAAGAAGCCTATACAGGCGCTAAACTCGAACTGCAATTAACCGAACAAACTGAACGTTTTCTTGCCGATAGCAGCAGAAATTATGCCAAGGGAGACAGCCTGTATTTGTCTTCTATCTTTAAATGGTATGGTGATGACTTTACTAAAGGGTTTCGTAACACCCATTCGATTGAAGCGTTTTTACTGCTTTATTCCAATAGTAATAAAGGTGTTCTGACATTAACCCCAAAACAGCGCCAAGCAACAGAGAAACAACAACTCGATATTGAATTTTTAGATTATGACTGGTCACTTA
>NZ_PJAP01000602.1:0-3915 GCF_002836795.1 Shewanella sp. 11B5
GCTTCACCAAATTGGGATACATCTTCAAATGCGCGATAAACCGATGCAAAGCGGATATATGCCACCTTATCAAGGCTCATCAACTGTTCCATCATCAGATTACCAATCATTTCAGAATTCACTTCACGCTCACCTGTCGCGCGCAGCGTTGATTTGATTTTAGTTAATGCTTGCTCAATTTCATCAATTGAGACTGGACGTTTTTCGACCGCACGTAGCATGCCGCCACGCAACTTTTCTTCATCGAATGGTTGTCGAGTGCCGTCGCGTTTGATGACGCGAGGCATGACTAATTCTGCGCCTTCAAACGTGGTGAAACGTTCATGGCATTCAGTACATTCCCGGCGGCGACGTACTTGGTGACCATCAGCCACTAATCGAGAATCTATAACTTTGGTATCGGTCGCGCTACAAAAAGGGCAATGCATTGAACCTCCTGCAGAAAAAAACAAAATGGCCGCTAACAATTAGCGGCCATTAAAGTTTATCCTATTTGTTGAACAAGGTTAACCTAAACCTGTATCAACAAACATCCAATACGATTAACCGTATACAGGGAATCGAGCACATAAGGCTAAAACTTGGCCTTTGACGCGGTCGGTTACAACAGTATTAGTTGCATCATCAAGAATGTCACAAATCCAACCGGTCAATTCTTTCGCTTCTGCTTCTTTAAAGCCACGACGAGTGATTGCTGGCGAACCAATACGGATACCAGAGGTAACAAACGGTGAACGAGGATCGTTAGGCACTGAGTTTTTATTAACAGTAATGTTTGCGCTGCCTAATGCGGCATCAGCTTCTTTACCGGTTAAATCACGACCAATTAAGTCAACCAACATTAGATGGTTTTCAGTACCGCCAGAAACGATTTTATAACCGCGAGCTAAAAACACTTCAACCATGGCTTTCGCGTTTTTAACCACTTGCTGCTGGTATACTTTGAATTCTGGCTCTAATGCTTCTTTAAATGCAACCGCTTTACCCGCGATAACATGCATTAAAGGACCACCTTGGCCACCCGGGAATACCGCTGAGTTCAACTTCTTATACAACACTTCATCATCGGCTGCAGAAATAATAATCCCGCCACGAGGACCCGCTAATGTTTTATGAGTTGTAGACGTAACCACGTGTGCATGAGGAACTGGCGTTGGATAAACACCAGCAGCAATTAAGCCTGCTACGTGTGCCATATCAACAAATAAGTATGCACCAATTTTGTCTGCAATTTCGCGCATTCTTGCCCAATCAACAATACCTGAGAATGCAGAGAATCCGCCGATAATCATTTTAGGCTTATGCTCAATGGCTAAGCGTTCCATTTCGTCATAATCAATTTTGCCAGCTTCATCGATACCGTAAGGAATGATGTTGTAAAGCTTGCCAGAAAAATTCACTGGTGAACCATGGGTCAAATGACCACCATGAGCAAGGTTCATCCCTAAAACGGTATCACCCGGTTGTAACAACGCCATAAATACTGCGCTGTTTGCTTGCGAGCCTGAGTGAGGCTGTACGTTGGCATAAGTTGCACCAAATAATTCTTTTGCGCGTTCAATAGCCAATGTTTCAACAACATCAACGTATTCGCACCCACCATAATAACGCTTGCCTGGATAACCTTCAGCATACTTGTTAGTTAACTGTGAACCTTGCGCTTCCATCACACGTGGACTGGTATAGTTTTCAGACGCAATCAATTCAATGTGTTCTTCTTGACGACAAGTTTCATCTTCAATGGCTTTAAATAATTCTGGATCATAATCCGCAATATTCATCGCTTTCTTCAACATGGTAGCTCCAACATCATTATATAAATAGTAGGGTTGCGCGGTATTCTACTCTGCAACGATAATGATTTACAGTACAAACAACATGAAATTCACTGTGTTCTGAATACAAAACGATTCATGTTATTAATGCTAAGCTAGCAGATTCTTTAGCGAATTGAGTCTAAAAAGCACGTTAGATAAAATCACACAATTGCCTGTTGAGTTCAGCAGATAATACAGTAGAATTATCACCATCTTTGTTGACAATTAGACAATATAATTATGGCTCAATTTGTATACAGCATGCTTCGTGTGGGTAAAATTGTCCCACCTAAAAAGCAAATATTAAAAGACATTTCATTAAGCTTCTTTCCTGGCGCCAAAATTGGTGTACTCGGGTTAAACGGTTCAGGTAAATCAACATTGCTGCGCATCATGGCGGGAATAGATACCGAAATTGAAGGTGAAGCACGCCCAATGCCTGGGTTAAAAATTGGCTACCTACCGCAGGAACCGCGCTTAAACGAACAACAAACTGTGCGCGAAGCCGTTGAAGAAGCCCTAAGCGAAGCTAAAAATGCACTAATACGCTTAGACGAGGTCTATTCTGCTTATGCTGAGCCCGATGCAGACTTCGACGCACTTGCAAAAGAGCAAGGCGAATTAGAAGCCATCATCCAATCTCAAGATGCACATAATCTTGATCATATTCTTGAACGTGCTGCTAACGCATTACGTCTCCCCGATTGGGATGAGAAAATTGCCGTACTCTCTGGTGGTGAACGTCGCCGAGTGGCCATTTGTCGTTTATTGCTTGAAAAACCAGAAATGCTATTACTCGACGAACCAACCAACCATTTGGATGCCGAGTCAGTGGCATGGTTAGAGCACTTTTTACAAGAATATAACGGCACTGTGGTCGCTATTACTCACGACCGTTATTTCTTAGATAATGCAGCAGGTTGGATTTTAGAACTCGACCGCGGCGAAGGTATTCCGTGGGAAGGTAACTACTCATCTTGGCTTGAACAAAAAGATGCGCGTTTGTCCCAAGAATCGTCCACAGAAAGCGCACGCCAGAAAACCATTGCTAAAGAATTAGAGTGGGTACGCCAAGGTGCTAAAGGTCGTCAATCAAAAGGTAAAGCCCGTATGGCTCGCTTTGAAGAATTGAACACCAACGATTACCAAAAGCGTAACGAGACCAATGAACTGTTTATCCCACCAGGACCTCGCTTAGGCGACAAAGTCATTGAAGTAACTAATTTAACCAAGTCATATGGTGACCGCGTACTGATTGATGATTTGACATTCACGGTTCCTAAGGGCGCGATCGTCGGTATTATTGGTGCTAACGGTGCGGGTAAATCAACCTTATTCAAAATGATCTCAGGCGAAGAACAACCAGACAGTGGCTCTATTTCTGTCGGTGATTCGGTTCAAATTGCCTCGGTTGATCAGTTCCGTGATTCGATGAATGACAAAAATACCGTGTGGCAAGAGATTTCTGGCGGCCAAGATATTATGCGCATCAACAACACTGAAATTTCTAGCCGTGCTTACGTAGGCCGTTTTAACTTCCGTGGTGGCGATCAACAGAAAATTATTGGTTCATTATCGGGTGGTGAGCGCAACCGAGTTCACTTAGCTAAGTTATTACAAGCCGGTGGCAACGTATTGTTACTCGACGAACCCACCAACGACTTGGATGTTGAAACATTACGAGCACTAGAAGAAGCGTTATTAGAGTTCCCTGGTTGTGCAATGGTTATTTCCCATGACCGTTGGTTCCTTGACCGTATTGCGACCCATATATTGGATTACCGTGATGAAGGTAAAGTGAGTTTCTATGAAGGTAACTACACTGAGTATTCAACTTGGTTAAAGGCCACCTTAGGCACCGATGTAGTGGAACCGCATCGATTAAAATATAAGCGCTTAAATAAGTAATCTGTCTGTAATAAAAGTGTTGAATAATAAAGCAGAGCCTTAGCACTCTGCTTTATTATATTAGCCACTCTTTGAAAGACTATTGTCGATATTGAACAATTGAGATACCGACATGTGTCAAAAATTTGTCAATTTATTGTGAGCAATGCACCACAATCTGTTTGTAAAGCAAAAATAACTTCAGTATTAT
>NZ_PJAP01000603.1:0-3910 GCF_002836795.1 Shewanella sp. 11B5
CTTTGTTTAATGTGGTGCGCGTTATCGGTTTATTCACCTTATAACGACTAAAATAATCTCTAACTAAATAGTATCTAACTAAATCATGCTTGGCTTAATAGTAAGCCTTAACCGTTGGCGACTTGGTTTAATGGTGCCGCCGATAGCACTTTACAGTGCGTGACATCAATTAATTTATCTAACTGGTTGCTGAGCAATTCAATGGCACGTTCGGCCTCAACCCATAAGTCGACCGCCATGCTGGCGTCTTCATTAATACGAACCTGCATTTGGGTGACTTTAAACCCACGATGGCGAGTAACACGCAGCACGCGTTCCAGTACTTCAGGGCGTTGTTGAACGGTTATTTCTAATGCATGCATCATGTTTGCTTCTCCATTTGATCCATCATTTCACTATTACTCGCACCCGGTGGCACTAGAGGCCATACGTTAAAAGCATCATCAATCGACACATGTAACATAAAAGGACCGCTACTGTTCAACATCTCATCTAATCCTTGCTCAACTTGATCTGCTCGCGTTATCGTTCGACCTGGAATATCAAATGCGGATGCCATCAGGACAAAGTTAGGATTGTCAGATAAGTCTGTTTCACTGTAACGCTCTTCAAAAAATAACTGTTGCCATTGCTTAACCATACCCAGTTTTTGATTATCAATCAGTAAGATTTTTACCGGCAATTTACGACGCTTAATGGTGGTCAATTCTTGAACATTCATCATAAACGAACCATCACCAGAGACCGTGACCACCGTCGCATCAGGTCGGGCAACTTGTGCGCCAATAGCGGCAGGTAAGCCGAAACCCATAGTACCTAAGCCAGCACTGGATAAATGATCTTCAGGACGACGAAACCACATGTGCTGTGCAACCCACATTTGATGCTGGCCGACATCACAAGCAACAACACTGTCTTCTGGTAGTTTATTGGCTAAACGGCGTAACATCGCTGGCGCATAAATTAAATCACCCGGATGTTGGTAATTCCATTGGTGCTTACGGGATAACTCCTCTACATCAGCTTGCCATTGAGCAATGTCTAGCTTATCAGCAACGGCGGCCGTTAATGCAGGTAACACTATGCTAAGTTCAGCAGCTATCGCCACGTCAGCTTGACGTAATTTACCAATTTCGGCGGCATCGATATCTAAATGTAACACTTTGGCATTACTAGCAAAACTCGCTAACCGACCGGTAACACGGTCATCAAAACGTGCGCCAACCACCATCAATAAATCACATTCTTGCACTGCAAGGTTTGCCCCTTTTCCACCGTGCATACCCAACATGCCTAAATAACCTTTAGTGCCATGTGCAATACTGCCTAAACCTTTTAACGTCGCCACTGATGGAATGCCTGTGGTGTCGATAAACTGACGTAAATGCGCAACGGCGCCAGCCATACCCACACCGCCACCAACATACAACATAGGCTTTTTAGCGTGCTTAATTAACTCTGCGGCGGCATCTAAATCACTAACCTGAGGCTGTAATTCATCAGCAACACTTTGAAGGGGAGTTTTATATTCTAATGCTGCAAGTTGGATGTCTTTGGGTATATCAACTAACACAGGACCAGGACGTCCTTCGGCGGCAATTTCAAAAGCGCGATATAAGGTGGGAATAAGCTCATTGATGTCGGTGACCATAAAACTGTGTTTGGTGCATGACAACGACATGCCTAATACATCGATTTCTTGGAATGCGTCAGTGCCGATAACACTGGTAGACACTTGGCCCGTTATGGCAACTAACGGCACCGAGTCAAGTAAAGCGTCGGCAAGTGAGGTGATTAAATTAGTGGCCCCTGGGCCTGATGTTGCAAAACACACCCCTGTTTTACCACTCGCACGAGCATATCCTACGGCAGCAAACGCGGCACCTTGTTCATGACGGCTAAGCAAGTGTTCTACAGGACCGCCGTAAAGGGCGTCATAGATTGGCATAATCGCCCCACCAGGATAACCAAATACCGTTGTCACACCATGTGCTGCTAGTACTTTGATTACTGCATCCGCGCCGCGCATTTTCTGTCCTGCTTCCATATGTTGCTCTCTACTTCGTCAATGTATCTGCTGCTCTACTGTGTAATATTGGGTCTGTGGCTTTATTTAACGCTAAAACTAAAAAACCCCCGGTCCTTTCGGAGCGGGGGTTTTTGCAATCTGTTTGACTCTTAGGTCAGTCTAGTTGCCAAAACGCCACCCCCGCTGTGACATAATAATCACTACGGTAATAATTTCGAGAATGAGAATGGCTGTGTGGTTTAACATGTTTTAGACAGTATCCTAAGTTTCTAAATAATTCGTTTGGTTATGTTCAAATAACGTTACGGTATAACTAACAAGTACCATAAAAGATTTACCGAACACAACTAAAAAATTGCCTTTGTAAAAAAATTCAGCTTCCCTGCCGAGACAATGCAAACAACAACAAAAACTTAACGTATGAGTTCTACTAATAATTAATTAGAACTCAATCTAATATTTGTTTTTTCAGCGTCCCAATCAATAAGATTAAGACGTTTCGATTGATGCCTGTCCGACAACGGCAACATAAACATGTTGCAAAAAACACTGAACAGGTACTTCACCAGCCAATTTATACGTTAGCTTGCTTCAACAATGCTTTTCATATCTGTCATGTAACCACGTAACTCAGCGCCGATAAACTCAACTTCTGTATTACGAATCTGATCATTTACATCGATTAAGCGCAGATTATCAACACCTGTTGCTTGGTCTTTAAGTCCAGCACCTAAGTACTCAGATGACATAGCGTTAACATAATCACGTAACATCGGTACTGCTGCATGGTTGAATAAATAACAACCGTATTCAGCCGTATCTGAAATAACCACGTTCATTTCATATAAACGCTTACGCGCAATAGTGTTGGCAATTAACGGTGTTTCATGTAGCGACTCATAGTAAGCCGACTCTTCAACAATACCTGCGGCAACCATGGTATCAAACGCCAGCTCAACACCTGCTTTAATCATTGCTACTAAGAAAATACCTTTGTCGAAATAGGTTTGTTCATCGATATGTTCAGATGACACTGGCGCATTTTCAAATGCGGTTTCGTTAGTTTCAGCTCTCCAGCGTAACAAGTTGGTGTCATCATTAGCCCAATCTTCCATCATAGTGCGAGAAAACTCACCGCTAATAATGTCGTCCATGTGTTTTTCAAATAACGGTTTAAGGATAACCTTTAACTCTTCAGCCATATCAAATGCTTTGATTTTGGCTGGGTTTGATAAGCGGTCCATCATGTTGGTAATGCCGCCGTGTTTAAGTGCTTCGGTAACAGTCTCCCAACCTTGCTGAATTAACTTGCCGGCATAACCAGGTTCAACACCATCAGCCACCATTTTCTCGTAACCTAAAATGGCACCCGTTTGTAACATGCCACACAAAATGGTCTGCTCGCCCATCAAATCTGACTTAACTTCAGCCACAAACGATGACATTAATACACCGGCACGGTCGCCACCAGTAGCACTTGCATAAGCTTTAGCAATCGCTAAGCCATCACCATTTGGATCATTTTCTGGGTGTACTGCAATCAATGTTGGTACGCCAAAACCACGCTTGTATTCTTCACGAACTTCCGTCGCTGGGCATTTTGGTGCAACCATAACCACAGTAATATCAGGACGAACTTGCATGCCTTCTTCAACGATATTGAAACCATGCGAATAAGATAACGTAGCACCTTGCTTCATTAATGGCATAACCGCATTAACGACGTTAGTGTGTTGCTTGTCTGGTGTAAGGTTTAACACTAAATCAGCCGCAGGAATAAGCTCTTCAAAGGTGCCAACTTTAAAGCCGTTATCGGTGGCTTTTTGCCACGATGCACGCTTTTCAGCAATAGCTTGCGGACGTAAGGCAAAAGAAATATTT
>NZ_PJAP01000604.1:0-3904 GCF_002836795.1 Shewanella sp. 11B5
TATGCAATCTAAATCGTTTTTACGAAACCGCTGGTTTTGGTGCGAATGATGCGAATGATGAGGAAATATTCCTTTTGTCTGACGCTATTCAAAAAGCTGATAATGAACAAACTAAAATAAACCTTCGAAGAAGATTAGCTGTTTTAGCTATACAAGGTTCAAAATAAAAGTTGCTTGAATAATCAAGGTGTTTCTTTAGTGTGGATAGGATCAAATTATCTACATAATGATACAAATCAATTTAGTGGCCAATTTAGTGGGGTCAGGATAAACTTTTATAAAAAGTAATTTGAAACACTGGCTTTCTAAAACGTTTCTGTCCATAAATGAGTTAGATGCCTCAGCTTGAAATGCCTAAATTCAACTCTGAACTTGAGGCCGTTGAAGACTCTTTATATGAGAATACGTGAGCTGGTCATGCACGGCGAGCTAGCTTTAGAGGGGAAGGGATGCCCCATCTGAAGCGTTAGCATTTTCATTCTTTACTATAAAGAGGTGGCCGAAGAACACACAGACGAAGTTAAAAGCTGGATTCAACCACGTCGCGAAATTATTGTTTCTATTATTTAAATCAAATGGGATAATTTTGATGTGGTGGCTGGGCCAATTCTTTTATAGAAAATAAAGAGGGAACCGCCGTTGCTTCCTCTTGGTCTGGTGTGGGCGAAGCGCCACGACGTTAGTGGCTGCAGGCCATATGTACATAAGTACAAAGCAAGAATATCACCTGGATCCCGGCTCAAAAGCACTGCCGGGACGACGAGAAGGTCGTTATCAAGCTTTGTCCAGAAATGAGTTAACGTAAATTAGCTACTTACTCACTACTGCTCGAATTAAGCCGCGTTGAAACCAGGTTTGCATGGTTTGCAGTACCATCATTGGTGCTGATTGCTCGTCGTGCCATTGCAACATTTGTTCGCACTGGTCGGCAAAGTTGTTGCCCTGAATAAATCCGAGTAACAACGCATGTTGCTCTGTCGTTAATGATACAAATTCTGTTAACCGCGACTCTCCCCGCCATAATAACCATGCTCTAGGTGACTGATAGTCAGGTTCTGGCGGCGCGGTATCCACTTTTAACGCTTGCCAAGCTTCGACTGCATTACTGTTACAAGTGAATATTTGTACGCTAGGATGAAAGCGTAAACAGCAATTGGGCCACAATTCTGGTGATATGGCCTGTAAGTCGCTAAAGCTTGTACGGGCGCAGTCTGCAGCATCAAATGCATTAAGTAACCGGCGCTCGAATCGGGCTAAATCGGCGATAATCGGATGCTGTTTAAAAAACGCATCTTGTTGTAAAAAATCCGGTAAACCATCACAAAACTGGCGCAATGACTTATTACTTGATGGATATTGACGAGTATAGTCGGCTGCCATTTTATCGAATAAATCGTCACCCAAATACAAACCTAGCAGCTGGTGGTCGGTTTCAATGGTTTCTTTTAATCGAATTCGGTAAGCGTTGGCATAAATTTGTAGGCGATCATCGGCGCTGATCCCCGCTTGTTCAGACACGTTTGCTTTCATCACCGATTGAATCTGTCCGTGTTGTGTATCCGAACCATCAGACAGTAAATATTGCATAAATTGTTGTTGGATTTCAGCTAAACGACTCATTGTTATGCCCTGACTTTTTGCGATGAAGCATGATTAGCGCTGATGAATTTGCTGACGTCATCAAGTGAACGAGTGCCAAACTGTGAGCGTGCTAGGGCTGGGTCGTCGGGTAAGGTTAACTGAGCAATGTTTTTCGCTTCGAGTAATTCTTGGTATAACGCTGGGAACTCGGGAATATTAGCGTCGCGCTCAATCATGGTGCTAACCGCGCCAAAGCGCTCTAGTGCCGCTTGGTATAAGGTCCACACTGACGGCGGAATATCGAGGTCGTGGGTATCAATGACATAATCACCAAAATCGCTGTGGCCAGCTAAGTGAAACTGTTGTACCCGGCGTGGGTCGATTTTTTTAAGGTAATCGAGTGGATTAAAATGATGATTACGGGCGCTGACATAAATATTATTGATGTCGAGTAATATTAAGCAATCTGCCGCTTCTGCTACTTGGCTTAAAAAATCCCATTCATCCATGGTCGAGTCTTGGTATGACAAATAGCTCGATACGTTTTCCAGTAAAATTCGACGACCGAGTACGTCTTGTACTTGTCGAACTCGCTGCGCCACATGATTAACGGTTTCTTCGGTATAAGGCAGTGGCAGTAAGTCATGGCTATTGACGCCGTGAATTGAGGTCCAGCAAATATGATCAGATATCCATTTAGGTTGAATGTCGTTACTGAGCTTTTTAAGGGCTTTTAAGTAATCCATGTCTAAAGGATCGGTACTGCCTATCGACATTGATACGCCATGCATCACTACAGGATATTGTTCGGCAATGGCTTCTAAATAATATCGGGGTTTACCGCCAGCAACTAAGTAGTTTTCAGATAGCACTTCAAACCAGTCAATGTCTGGCTGGTGTTGCAAAATGTATTCGAAATGGTCGGTTCGTAAGCCCAAGCCAAATCCGAGAAAGTCTTCTGTAATGCGCGTATCAGGCATGGTGAATCCTACTTTAATGCAAATGTTCTAGCTTGAGTTAGGCAAAACTTGCGTTAATAATTGAGATAATAAGCTGATGACGCTGTCACAATAGTAAGCGACAGAGTCATCAAACGAAGCTTAATTAGCTTGTTTTACCGCCAATATCACCACAAGATTTTGCTGTGGTGTTAACAAAACCAGTACCTTTACAGCTTGCCATACCGCCACAAGCGTTATCGGCACCTTTACAGTCATTATGGCCTTTACAGACGTTAACACCGTAACAATGTACTAAATCGGCTTTAGTGACTTTACCAACCCAATCATCTTTTTGCGTGCCGCCGACATCAGCACAAGCTTTTGAAGGCATGCCAACAAAACCAGTGCCTTTACAGCTTGCTTGACCGTTACAAGCATTGTCAGCTGTTTTGCAGTCATTGTGACCTTTACAAACGTTTACGTCGTAACAATGGACTAAATCTGTTTCGCCAGCAGCTAAAGGTGCTGTGCTTGTTTCAGCGGCCATAGCCTGACCTGATAAGCTTGCCATTGCGAGTGCTAATGCTGCGCCGGTTAAGCTAGTTTGTGCTTTGGTATTCATGATGTATTCCTTACAATGTTGATTATTATTTTTACTGCTTATTCTTGTTACTCGTCACAAGATTGATTTGCTGCAGCTATCACACTTGTTAGGAGTTATTAGTATTGACCGTGAAGTGACTCAATATCTTTCAAGTTAACATGTAGACTAGTCACTAAAATGTTGTTGATGTGTTAACTTGTGATTGATTTATATGGTGAAACAATAAATTATAATTTTTCAGATGAGTGCTTAAGCATTATATGAATTAGGTTGTTATTAAAGTCTGTTGATTATGTTATTTTGTTCTCATTACACTAATGGTTAACACAACTGGTTCAATCGCGACTAATACAACTAATGCACAGCTAACACATAATAAGAATATTAATAACTAAGGATAGATTATGCAGACGATACTGATATGTTTATTGATTGCCATGCTGTTGCCGTATGCGGCAAAAGTTCCATTAGCGATGGCAATGGCTAAATTGGGCCGATATGACAATGACCATCCAAGAGCGCAGCAAGCTCAATTAACCGGTTTTGGCGCGCGGGCATTAGCAGGACATCAAAATGCATTTGAATCGCTAATCGTATTTGGGATTGCAGTATTAACCGCATTGATCACCAATAATGTTACCGATGTCGTTGCGCTTTTAGCCATAGTACATGTGGTCGCACGGCTGGTTTACCATGCGCTGTATTTATTGAATTTTGGAACATTACGTTCATTATCTTGGTTTGTGGCCATAGGTGCATCGATAGGGATATTTTGCCA
>NZ_PJAP01000605.1:0-3892 GCF_002836795.1 Shewanella sp. 11B5
GCCAGCAAATAAATTGATTCTTCTAGGTTCTATCAGTGCACTTCTAATTGCGACAGAGAATTCTGATTCATGATGATTTAAATAACCACAAGCTCCAGCATACCAACCTCTAGCATAACCTTCTCGCTGGCGAATAAAGTTCAGTGCAGCATCGCGTGGTAACCCACCTACGGCGGGAGTTGGGTGCAGTGCACGTAATAATTCAAAATCACTAACACCTGGCTTTAACTGCGCTCGAATAGCGCGGTGCAAATGTTGAATATGATTAAGCTTAAATATTTTAGGTTGCTCATCAGCACCTACATATTGGCTTAACGGTGTGAGCACATCGACAATATGTTTTCTGACCAACTGATTTTCATGGCTATTTTTAATGTCATCTAATAATGCCTGCGCCAGTACATTATCTTCTTCTGGATTAAGCCCTCGGACAGTTGTTCCCGCTAATGCTTCGGTAAACAGTTCCTGTTGGCGGCGTAAATATAACCGTTCAGGTGAGCAAGAAATAAATGCGCGTTCAGGGCTAAATTGGAATCCAAATTGAAAACTATTCGGATTACGACCTTGCCAACATGCTAACACTGTCCAAGGGTCAATATTGTCATCTACATCTATTTGGCTGTGGCGTGACAATACGACTTTAGGTGTTGATTTGATAAAATTTGCTTGAGTGACTTGTTCTACTAATTCTTTCCAGCGTGCAAAATTAGGTAAATCACTCCGGCCCATTAAGTTGAGTTTATTCGGCGGCGACAAGGGACGCGGCTTTTGCACCATTGCGATAGCATTAAGAGCGGATTGTATTTCGTCTTCAGGCTCACCATTTTCAAAATTTAAATTCACCAATACTCTAACGTGATTACCGCTACGGCGTAATTCAATTCTGGGTAATATAAAGTGTGCACGGCCAAATTCAGGCCAACACTCTACGGTGCGATCAAACGCTAAACCGCCATAATAACGAATATCTTGATGATTGGTTTTATTGCGTTGCTGTTGATAAATTTGTGCTAGGGCATTGTCGTCAACTTGGTCGGCAAAATAAAACGTCTTGCACGAGCCGATGGCGGCGACATCTTCGTTTCTATCGCGGCCGTGCCAATAGATTTTTGGGTATAAGGTTTGAGCGCTTAACCAAGATATTAATGGCAGCGCAGGAGCCTCAACAGATAGCTGCACAATAGGGTCACCGATCGGCACATTGCGAAGTTGTTCGAGCTTAGTGATTAACTCGCTAAATTGTGGTGAAAAAAAGTGACCAGCCAATCTAT
The DNA here is from genome assembly GCF_002836795.1 of Shewanella sp. 11B5. Classification (NCBI taxonomy): domain Bacteria; kingdom Pseudomonadati; phylum Pseudomonadota; class Gammaproteobacteria; order Alteromonadales; family Shewanellaceae; genus Shewanella; species Shewanella sp. 11B5. Next base: position 1,272 of record NZ_PJAP01000605.1, read on the forward strand.
ACCTCTACCATAACAACATAAGAGTTAACGTTAATAAACCTATTAAATAGTGTCAATTGGCAAGATGAAAGCGTGTGATCTGAATTGCTAATATAGCTTACTCTTTACTGGTATCAGTATACGGAAATAATGATCCAATAAGCTGCTCCATATTATCAACAACAGTTTGATTGTTTATCATTGAGGTTTTCTACAGGAATAGTTGTGAACTGTAATGTGACCATACGGTAATATTCTCCTAAAAAGAGTAGGCGAACGGAATAAAGTAGTTCAAAATATAGCTTATATTATGTGAGCAAGATCCCGTTCTTAAATTTCTCTTTCGGAGTAATTGTTACAATGAATGATTCTGTTGAATCAAGCAATGTCATTAAAATCCCCACCGATAAACTTGCTTTAGGCATGTTTGTGACGGCAATAGATCATCAGCAAAGTAAGGTGGCTATTCGTAATCCCGGACAAATCAAACATCGTGATGCAATTTTAAAGTTGAAAAAAAACAACATTTTGCTTGTGTGGGTTGATATTGATCGTTCTTCAGATACTTGCGGGTTAAAAAAAGCGGGTAAATCGAGCTCTGTTAGCAGTTTATTGGTACGTAAAGCGACGGTCACTCGAGATAGTCAGCAAGCGCAGGCTAAAAAGCTACTTGCTGAAGCAAAAGGCTTAATTCAAAAAGTGATGTCTGAAACCTTCAGTGGTAAAGCCATTGAAGTCAATCAATTTGAAGATGTTGCCGACAAAATGATTGAGTCTGTTATGGACGATGCGGATGCATTTAAGTGTATTTCAGCACTGCGTACCAAAGATGCCTATTTACTCGAGCATTCTATTAATGTTGCCTTTTTATTGGTGACCTTTGGCAAACATCTTAAGCTTGATCGCGAACTGCTAAAGCAGATGGCGGTGGGTGGAATTTTACATGATATTGGCAAAATTCAAGTCGATAACGAAATATTGCACAAACCAGGTAAGTTAACCCCAGAAGAGTTTGAACACATGAAATTGCATCAAGTGTATGCAATTGAAATCATGAATGAAACAAAAGGCTTATCGCAAGTGAGTAAAGATGTGTGCTTAATGCATCATGAAAAACTCGATGGCCGTGGTTACCCTAATGGTTTAAAAGATGAACAAATTCCTCAACATGGGCGTATGAGTTGTATTGTTGATATTTTTGATGCATTAACTGCTTCGCGTTGTTACAAAGAAGCCATGAGCCCGGCAGCAGCTTTTAAAATTTTGATGAGCTTGACCCCATTTCATCTTGATCAGAAGCTCGTATACGAGTTCATTCGCTGTGTAGGCATCTATCCAGTTGGTTCATTGGTGCAATTATCGGATGAACGAGTGGGTATAGTATGGGACTCTAAAGGGCGTGATGCGTTGCATCCTGTCGTGAAGTGTTTTTATTCGATAAAGTATAAACGTTACACTGAAGTGACTATGGTTGACTTACTTAAATCTGAATTACATATTGAACGCGGTGTATCACCTGGATCGCTCGATGTAGATCCAAGCCAGTTTTACTAACCGGATATCATCATAAACGGTTTCACAACGACTAATGTTCGATAATATCTTGGTACAGTGGTGCTAATTCAGCCAGTAATGCATTGCGGGTTGCTAGCGGAATATGTTGTTGTTTAAGTGCTTCTATTAAATGACCCACAACGGCATCAAAGTTCGCTTGGCTAATGTGTAATCCAATATGTGCATTGTACATTGATGCACCTTGGTACACACATTCACCGCCACTAACGACACATAAATGCTCAATAAGCCGTTGGCGAAAAATTTGAATATCAGTTTGTTCAAAATGATGCAAAATGCGTTTATCTTGGGACAAATTAACTAGAAAGTCATCGGTAATCATACTGACGCCTTTATCCCCTCCAAGTTGCTGATATAGAGTTGTTGGTTGGCTTGCACAGGCAACAGACAGTAATAACAACGCGCCAAAAACGACTACATGATGTTTAACAATCTTAACCATTACAGCGTTCCCTCTACAGATAAATACCACCCCTGTTGTTGCTCAAATCCTGCAATGCTGCCTAAATCAACATAAGCGCCCACAACAGAAAGGTGTTTATTGACAAACCAAGCCATAAAAATATCCTGCCAATCATTTTCTTCTGCAAAACCAAGTTGATCAGGCTTTTGTTTGTATTCATAGCCCAGTGCAATATTATCGGTTAATAACACAGCAATAGAGGCTTCAGCTTGCAGTTGGTAATTGTTGTTTCTAGCAGTGCCAAAACCAAGCAAACCGATTTGATTAGCCTTGGTGGCTCTAAGGGTTAAGTTGGTCACCAGGTTGCGGCCCGCAATAGCATCAAAATAGACTTTGCTGGCAGCTAAATAGATATCAACTCCCCAGTCATTCCTTGCCCCAACGGCTTGTGGTAACGCAAAATCGTCCACCCGTTTATATTGTAGCCCTAAGCTAATTTGTGGCATGGCGGTATATAACACTTCACCGACTAGTTTGTATTTTACGCCAACAATATCTTGGCCCAGTTTGCCGCCTAGAGTGTCTAGATCAAATGTTTGCTTAGCAATACTGAGTTCAAAGCGGTTATCAATGCTTAAGGACGCACCAATAGAATGTAAGGTGA
>NZ_PJAP01000226.1:0-10072 GCF_002836795.1 Shewanella sp. 11B5
TCGCGTGAGTTAACTGACATTTCTATCCGTGCTCGTGACGGTAAACTTAAGTCTGCTGACATGCAAGGTAGCTGTTTTACTATTTCAAGTTTAGGTGGCATTGGCGGTACGGCATTTACGCCGATTGTTAACTACCCAGACGTGGCGATTTTAGGTGTATCAAAATCTGAGATTAAGCCAAAGTGGAACGGTAAAGAGTTTGAACCTAAATTAATGTTGCCGTTATCGTTGTCATATGACCATCGCGTTATTGATGGCGCAATGGCTGCACGCTTTAGTGTGACCTTGTCTGCGATACTATCAGACATTCGTACATTGATTTTATAACCCAAAAGGTCGCTCATATGAGCGACCTTTTTATTGTGATCGGTTTCAAACAAATTGATTTGAGTATAAAATGCGCCCATCCCAATTTTTTAGTCCACAATTGAAAGAAATTGGAAGTGAAACGTAAGTTTCAAGCTGGCGACATCGACATTTGGGCCGATCCGTCTTTCACACGGAATGAACAAGATTAGAGGAAATCATGAGCAACGAAATCAAAACTCAAGTAGTCGTACTAGGAGCAGGCCCAGCAGGTTATTCTGCGGCGTTTCGTGCTGCTGACTTAGGCTTAGACACCATAATTGTTGAGCGTTTCAGTACCCTTGGTGGTGTGTGTCTGAATGTTGGCTGTATCCCTTCAAAAGCACTATTGCACGTAGCAAAAGTCATTGAAGAAGCCAAAGCTGTTGCTGACCATGGTGTTGTTTTTGGTGAGCCAAAGATTGATTTAGACAAATTACGTGGTTTTAAAAACAAAGTAATTAGCCAGTTAACGGGCGGATTAGGCGGAATGTCTAAAATGCGTAAAGTTAACGTGGTTAATGGTTTTGGTAAATTTACTGGTCCTAATAGCTTAGAAGTCACTGCAGAAGATGGCACTGTGACCGTTGTTCAGTTTGAACAAGCGATTATTGCTGCCGGTTCACGTCCAATTAAATTACCATTTATTCCACATGAAGACCCACGTATTTGGGACTCAACTGATGCACTTGAACTGAAAGAAGTTCCTGGTAAGTTATTAGTAATGGGTGGCGGTATTATCGGTCTAGAAATGGGTACTGTGTATTCATCTTTAGGAAGCGAAATTGACGTGGTTGAAATGTTTGACCAAGTTATTCCTGCTGCAGATAAAGACGTTGTCCGTGTATTCACTAAGCAAATCAAGAAGAAGTTTAATCTTATTCTTGAAACTAAAGTGACCGCAGTTGAAGCAAAAGACGACGGTATTTACGTAACAATGGAAGGCAAGAAAGCACCTGCTGAGCCTGTTCGTTACGATGCTGTTTTAGTGGCAATTGGTCGCTCACCAAATGGTAAGTCTCTTGCTGCTGAAAAAGCCGGTGTTAATGTTGATGAGCGCGGCTTTATCAATGTTGATAAGCAGTTACGTACTAACGTTCCGCACATTTATGCTATCGGTGATATCGTTGGTCAACCTATGTTGGCTCATAAAGGTGTGCATGAAGGTCATGTTGCCGCTGAAGTTATTGCGGGTATGAAGCATTACTTTGACCCTAAAGTGATTCCTTCAATTGCTTATACTGACCCAGAAGTAGCATGGGTGGGTCTAACTGAGAAAGAAGCAAAAGAGCAAGGTGTTGCTTATGAAACAGCTACTTTCCCTTGGGCTGCTAGCGGCCGTGCAATTGCATCTGACTGCAGCGAAGGCATGACCAAGTTAATTTTCGACAAAGAAACTCATCGTATCATCGGTGGTGCTATTGTTGGTGTTAACGGTGGCGAATTATTAGGTGAAATTGGCCTAGCGATTGAGATGGGTTGTGATGCTGAAGATTTAGCATTAACGATCCATGCTCACCCGACTTTATATGAATCAATCGGTTTAGCTGCTGAAATGTATGAAGGTTCAATTACTGACTTACCTAACCCTAAAGCGGTTAAGAAGAAGTAATTTACGCTAACTAAATAGCCTTAAAAAAGCATTCCATTTCGGGATGCTTTTTTTTGTCTTTTTTTTGATATTTTAGGCTAGTCTTAATCATAACTGTTTGTAAGCCCTATTCAGTTATAGGGATATTTTGCAGCATGCCGATTTAGTCTGATTGAAAGTGAATCTAATTATGATTAGCTCGGGGGTGACTTTCCTATTAAAATAATGTTAAAACATTAATATTATTTATAAAAATCTCATTTTAATCGTCCAGAATAACGACAACAACCTATGTTGATTTTGGCTGCAGAAAAAAAATTATCACAACACCAAGATGATTAATGTGTGGATGACGATAAACCTGTTTTTACTACGTGTGGGGCTTGCCTGCATTTGATCACGTAAAGGATAAATTGAATTTATGACCAGAGCTGTATTGGTAAGCCTAGGCTGTTTTATATTATCCTTATTTACGGTATTACCTGCATGTAGTGCAGACATTGTTCAGCGAGTATTTAACGCCAAAGATGGTTTAGCTAATGCGACTATTCAAGACATTAGTTTTGACGGTTATGGTCACGTATGGCTAGCGACTCAACAAGGTATTTATCGCGTTAGTAATAGCAAGGTAAGGCGTATTGATAAAGTGGGGTTTGATTCGGTACTTGATGATGAACTGATTACAACAGTCGTTAATTCTGGCCAAGACCATTTGCTTGTTGGCACTAATTCCTCGTCATATCTTTACAGTATTTTAGACAATCACTTCAGCTTATTGCTTAAACCTGAAGATAATGATGCGACTAATATCAATAAAAGTATTCGCGTGGCGGCAACTCAGCGTCAGCTTGATGGACGGTTGCTGATGCTCGCTTACTCTGGCCAAGTGTATTATTTTGATGATGCTTCTCAGCAATTGTCTTTATCTCCAAGCCATTCATTAGACCACAATTTACCTTGGCGCAATGCGCTTGAGTTACACAACTCCCAGTATTTGTTTTCGACTAATCACGAACTTCAGCTGCACCAGGCCGATGGAACCTTCATTGGCACATTTCCGTGGTCTGATAAAAACGATTCCATCAGAAAGTTGTTCCAAGATAAACAACAAAGAGTGTGGATGCTGACATCGAAAGGGTTATTTAAGGTCGATACTGAGACGCTTACCGTGCAATCGGTGCCTGAAATCCCCTATTATGTTGATCAAATGGAACAAGATCTTAATGGTGATTTGTGGATTTCAAGCCGAGCAGGATTGATATTTTGGAGTCCAGAAAACAACAAATTAACCGTACACCGTGACGAGCTTAAGCAGCGAGCCAATATTGATTACATTCATGATATGGCGGTGGATTCTGATGGTTTATTGTGGGTTGGTGGTTCTGGTGATGGGTTGGCGGTGATTGCTGGTAAACCTCATTTTTTAATTGAAGATTATTCTAAAAAGCCACCCTATCAACTTGATAATGAAATGGTGTGGTCGGTATACAGCGAAGGCGATAAGGTGTGGCTAGGTACCGATGGTGGTTTGTCTGTAGTTAACACTCAGAACCAAACTTCAACCATGGTTATTCCCACAGGTTTTGCACTGAGCGACAGTATTTACCGGATTGAATCCTTGAACGCGGAGCATCTTGTATTGGCCACTACCAGTGGCTTATATGTAGTCAATAAAAAGACTAATGTCAGTACCGATTTCGCTACTTGGAGCGGTGGTAACGAGTCACTAAACGATAGAATTGTTATTGGGATTTATCGTGATGAGCTACACAAAGATGTTATTTGGTTTACCACCAATAAAGGTCTGTATTATTGGCAAGATGGTAATGCTGATTTAACGTTACAAGTTTTATCAGATGGGCAGCAGTCATTGAGTAATACCTTTTATAAAGCTTTATTAAGGGATGATGCTGGCCATTTATGGATTAGTGGCGGTAAACATTTTGGCTATTTGACGACCTCTGGCGAATATATTTCTAAAGTGGATGTATTTGCTGATTTTACTAATGTCCCAACCATGAATAGTCTTATGCAAGTGTCACCGGGTGTTATCTGGTTAGGTACGTCCCAGCAAGGGATTTATCAATTCAATACTCAAACCGATGAGGTTATTTCGCTGGATCAACAGTGGAAGATCGATTGTAAAGTGGTGTTCTTTTTACAAGATACTGAAACAGATCATATCGTTGGCTGTGCCAGTGCCATTATTAAGGTTAATAAGGCGACAGGTAAAGTCAGCTCGTATAGCCATAAAGACGGTTTTATTTCCGATGAATTTAATGAGTCGGCAAAATTTTATGATCCTGCTAAAGGCTTTTTTGTGGGTACACCAGACGGAGCGATGTTAATCGACCTCGATAAACTGGCGCCGCGCACTGTTAATGACAAAGTGATACTTGAATCTGTATCGGTGTTTTATGAAAACAATACCGAGGTTTATCTCATTCCAAGTCAATTGTCGCAAGTAGAACCCGGAGCCAGTTTAATTAGCTTTCAAATTGCCGTACTCGATTACCTTGATGATAAGCCGATGACCATACAGTATCGTTTGGTTAAAGATGGCGCAGACTCTGGCAATTACGTGCTATTAGAGGGCCAGTCACAGATTAATATTACCGGTTTAAGCGCTGGGGCGTATGCACTTGAGCTTTTATATAAAAGAAATGGTGTGTGGTCGAATGAGCCATTTCAATATCGATTTACGGTAAAGCAGTTTTGGTGGCGCTCGCAACAATTTACTGGTGCATTGATTTTTAGCATTTTGCTGATAGCCGCCATTATATTGTTATACAGACAGAGACAAATTCATCGTTTTAAGCAAATGAATCATGCATTGGTTGAAAGTGACGAACGCCTACGTCAATCGTTAAAAGGCAGTGACTCTGACCTATGGGAATGGCATGCATCAACACAAGTGCTGTCACTCGATAACCGAGGTGGGGTATTAGGACCAGACACGCACATTAACGTTAAATTAGAAGATATCCCAATACATCAAGACGATGTTGAGAGAATCACATCTGTGTGGCAGGACCTTGTTAACGGTAAAGTGGAGATGATTGATGCCGAGTATCGATATCGTAATCAGCATGATCATCAGTGGCATTGGTTACGCATTAAAGGCCGCGCTATTGAGGTAGATATTAACAATGGAAGGTTAATTTATGCTGCAGGGATGTATACCGACATCACTCAACAAAGAACCCTTGAAAGTGAAGCCAATTTATTAGCTCAAGCATTTGAAAATACCTCCGAAGGCATGTTGATATTAGACATGAAAAAGAACATAAAAATTAGCAACGCAGCGGCTAATTTAATTCTAGCGGCTAAAAAGAGTGATTTAGCTGGCAAACCTTTTTCCGATTTAGTGTTTGAGACTGTAGAGCCTTTTGACATGGAAGAGGTGTTCGATAAGGAACGTTTTTGGACTGGAGAATGTGAGTTTAATTGTAGTGATGGTAGCCGATGCCCTGTTTGGGTAAATGTATCGACCATGTTTAATATGAATGGTTCGGCATTACATTATGTGGTGGTATTTTCAGATATCACTGAACGTAAGCATAATGAGTTACATCTGCGCCGTTTAGCAAACAATGACATGTTAACTGGCTTAGCTAATCGAGCGATGTTTTCGCGTCGATTGGGCCAAGTTATTGAAACGGCAAAGCAGCAGAAAGAAACCCTAGCGTTGTTATTTTTAGATCTCGACAGATTTAAACATGTTAATGACTCATATGGCCACAGTATGGGTGATGCATTACTCGTTGAAGCTGCAAGTAGGCTGCAGTCTTGTTTGTCTGAAGAGCATTTGTTGTGTCGCTTTGGCGGTGATGAATTTGTTATTTTGCTGCGTGATGCAAAAGACGTCGACACCATTAACCACATTGCAAAACAGTTATTAAAACAAATAGAAACTCCTTTTAAATTATACGGAAGAGAATTTTTCATTTCGACCAGCATTGGTATTAGCATTTGGTCTGATGATGATCAAACGCCTGAAACCTTGATTAAAAACGCCGATTTAGCCATGTACCACGCTAAAGAAGAAGGCCGTGGTCATTTTCAATATTATTCAGCAGAACGTAATGCAGAAGCGTTGTATCACTTGCGCATAGAGGCTGATTTACATCGAGCGATACTGTGCAATGAATTTGAATTGTATTATCAGCCTCAGATAGATGTCGACCAACAAAATAGTATTGTTGGCGTTGAAGCATTAATTCGTTGGAAACACCCAAAAGATGGCATGGTTAACCCCGATGTGTTCATTGGTATTGCAGAATCTTGCGGCTTGATTGTTGAGATTGATCGTTGGGTACTTACCCAAGCTTGTCTCGACGGTGCAGATTGGCATCAGCGATATCAAAGCGAGATAACAGTGTCGGTTAATGTGTCTGCAATGCATTTTAGACAACCAGATTTTATCGACTTTTTGACTGCGACATTGCATCAAACTGGTATGCCTGCTAGATGTTTGTCGGTAGAAATTACCGAAGGCGTATTGATGAAAGAAATTGATATTGCCAGCCAGCATTTACGCGCGTTAGAGCAGTTAGGTATTGATGTTGCCATCGATGATTTCGGTACCGGTTATTCGTCGCTTGCGTATTTACGTTCATTCCAAGTCAATATTCTGAAAATTGATCGCTCGTTTTTAATCCATATTGACACCCATCAAGCCGATCAAGCCATTGTGAGCAGTATTATTGAATTAGCTCGTAACCTATCCCTTGAGGTCGTTGCTGAAGGCGTGGAAACATCTGAACAGCTTGCACAAGTCGTTCAGCGTGGCTGCCACATTATTCAGGGATATTATTTTGCCAAGCCGATGCCCAAAGCCGAACTTGAGCTCGATATTAAGCGACAAATGGGGATTAATGAATGATGTGTTCATTGATGATGCCAAGGTAATCTTCTTGCTGCTATCCATTAGTATGGGTATTGGTTAAATTTTGTTAGAATAAGTTGTTTTTACTTACTTTCGGAATGATTTATGCAACAAATTTTGCGCCTTAACTTATCTACCTGGTTTTTGGCTAGCTGTATTTGCTTTAGCCTAGCAGTGCAACCTGTCTATGCTGCGAAAAAAGCCGCTAAAGAAAGACCCACTATTGGCTTAGTGCTGAGTGGCGGTGGGGCAAAAGGTGCTGCACATATTGGTGTGTTGAAAGTACTTGAAAAATATCATATTCCGGTCGATTACATTGCGGGTACCAGTATTGGCGCTTACGTTGCTGGTATGTACGCGTTAGGCTATAACGCCGACCAAATTGAAGAAATCATGCTCAGTGGTGAATGGTCTAAAGGCTACTCAGACACTATTCCGCGCGATAAATTAAGCTACCGCGATAAACAGCAACGTGATCAGTTTAATATTCCACTGACCGTGGGTTATAACAATAATAGCTTAACTTCACCTAGTGGTTTGTTACGTGGTCAAAGCATGTCTCAACTATTACGTCACTCGACAGGCTTAGTCGAACAGTTTGGTGACTTTGATGAACTCGCGATTCCGTACCGAGCGGTGGCGACGGATTTGGCAACCAGTGAAGCGGTGGTGTTATCCAGCGGCAGTGTAGTACAAGCCATGCAAGCATCTGCCACAGTACCAGGAGCATTGCAGCCAGCACTGATTAACGGTCGTTTACTGGTTGATGGCGGAATTGCCAATAATATGCCTATCGATGTGGTGAAAGCCATGGGGGCAGATATCATTATTGCCGTCGATATTGGTTCTGCACTCACCAAACAAGAAAACTTGGACAGTACTATTGCCGTACTAGAGCAGCTCTCAACCATTTTGACTCAAGCGAGCACCGCCCGCCAAAAGACCTTACTGACGACTGGTGATATTCTCATTCGTCCCGCCATTGATAGCCTAAGTACCACTGATTTTTCAATCATGCCATTAGCGCTTAAATTAGGTGAAGATGCCGCTATATTAGAGTTGGTGAAGCTAGAACCGCTTGGTATTGGTGAGCAAGACTATTTGGCTTATCAAGCGGATAAATTACAACAAAGCTTAATGTGGATCGATCCACTTAAAAAACCCATCTATAAAATTACTTTTGATAATCAATCAAAAGTCAGCGAAAAATTACTGCGCGATCGTTTAGGGATTACCGAAGGCGTTGTACTAACCAAAGAAGAGTTAAATTTAGCCTTAAACCGAGTGTATTCATTGAATAAATTCGAGCGTGTCGATGCTGAGTTTGAAGATGTTGAGCAAGGCCGAATTTTAACCATTACCACCCGAGCAAAATCATGGGGGCCGAATTACTTTCAAGCAGGCTTTAACTGGGAAGATGACTTCACCTTAGATTCAGCTATTACGCTAAGCTTGGCTTACACCATGACCGACTTAACCGAAAATGGTGGTGAGTGGCGTAATGAATTAGAACTTGGGTATAAAAAGTTAGTCGGCACTGAGTTTTATCAGCCATTAGATCGTGATCAAACATTTTATAGCCTAGCGCGATTCCAGTATGAAATGAAAGATTGGGATTTAATTGATCAAGATAGCCGTTATGTAGAACTCGAAAATAATGTCGCCCAAATCGTTTTAGGTATCGGCTATAACTTTAATTCAGATGGCATTATCGAATTAGGCTTTGTCGGCGAAGATGGTCGGGTTAGCAGTGAATTTGGCTCGGTTGATTCACTAGATTATCATTCAACGGGTGGCTATTTTAAAGTGGCCTACGACAGCCTAAACAGCATTAGCTTCCCGACTGAAGGTAATCGAATTACCTTTGTCAGCTACTTAAGAGACGAATCCTACAATGGATTAAGCAATGTCGATACGACCTTTAGTGATGATCTTGCTTGGCAATTTGAAGCGGATTGGAAGGGTGCGTTGAAACTCGGAAATCACGCCATTGTAGGTAAGGTGGAGCTGGCGACCGTAGAGAATGACGGTAACTTTACCTTGCATGTGGCAGATTTAGGCGGTTTCTTGAATTTGTCGGGTTTCCGTAAAGACACCTTAATTGGTGCACATAAAGTGTTTGGGGCAGTGATTTATCAATACGATCTCGGCCGTGATGTATTGATAACCGACTTGCCTTTGTATTTAGGCACCAGTCTTGAAGCTGGTAATGTGTGGTTTGATCGTGATGATGTCGATTTAGATGATTTAATTTATGCCGGTAGTTTCTATCTCGGAACCGACACCGATTGGGGCCCTGCAGCATTAGGTTTTGGTTTTACCGACCGCGGTGAAACAGCATTTTACTTATTTGTTGGTAAAAACTTTTAAGCAGTCTATCTAAGCCAAAAGCCTAGAGCGCTTCGCTGCTAGGACGCTACGCGGCTAGAAGCTATAAAATCTTGGTGACGAGCGGTGGCAAGCGATGACGAGAGATAACAATCGAGCTAAAAGCCTAGTGGCTAGAGCGCTTCGCTGCTAGAGGCTATAAAATCTTGGTGACGGGCGGTGGCAAGCGATGACGAGAGATAACAATCGAGCTAAAAGCTAAAAGCCTAGAGTGCCCTATCCGTGAGCGCAGCGTTCGCTGTTATCGCTTGTTATCGTCCTCGCAGCGAAGCTGTCCCTAGCAGGACGAAGTCCGCTCTAGAAGCGCAGCGGACTATCCGCGTAGCGGTCTAGGCCTCTAGAAGCGCGGGCAGTAATCCGGCATGAGCAAGTTGGTTATGGGCAATCACCCATTTAGTTTGTGTGGCAGTGTGGGGCGCAGGAATTGCTACGGTTTGCATACTGGCAGCCCGCGCGGCAATTAAACCATTAAACGAATCTTCAATTGCGATGCATTGTCCTGGCGCAATGCCCAGTCCTTTAGCGCAATTTAAATATACTTCAGGATGCGGTTTGCCATAATCGAGATTTTCAGCGGACTCAATCGCATCAAAATAATGGCCAATGGCCAGCTTATGCAGCACAGCTTCAATAATTAATGATGATGACGATGTGGCTAAACCTATTTTAAGCCCTAAACGTTTGCACGCCTCTAGCGACTCAATAACGCCTCGCATTGGTTCACCATTGGCTTTTATTTGGCTTACAACTTCATTAACTATGGTATTGGCCGTAGCTGTATTGTCGTAATTTGGCCAAGGAAAACGTTGGTACCAATAGCTAACAACATGATCAATACGCAAGCCTGTGGTTTGTTCCAC
>NZ_PJAP01000606.1:0-3891 GCF_002836795.1 Shewanella sp. 11B5
TTCAGCTATCGGGAAATCACCATTTAGATATCCTAACTCAATAAATGCAGTTTGCTGATGCATACACGTACCATAATATATCATCGTGGGTATACTCTGATCTTTATATACAATCATATCCGCATCGCGATCCTTTGAAACCAATGTATACTGAGCCCATGAGCTTACATAACCATCAGGAACTTGCGGGGTTTGGTATTTCGCTGACAGTGTTTTTTCATAGTTATAAGCCGCTTTGTTGCGTTTAATTAGCTCACTTGGAAATTCAGCTAACTTTTCAAGCAATATTGCTGCTTGAATGGTGTCTAATCGGCTATTCATGCCAATACGCACGTTGTCGTATTTATCTTTGCCTTTACCATGAACACGATATGATTTCAACAACTCGGCATATTCATCACTATTAGTAAAAATTGCACCTCCATCACCATAACAGCCGAGAGGTTTCGCAGGGAAAAAGCTAGTTGTTGCTATATCACCAAAAGATCCAGCACGTTTTAAGTTACCTTCAGCATCACATATAGAACCACCAAAACCTTGTGCAGCATCTTCTACAAGCTTTAGGTTATACTTATCAGCTAGCTTTTGAATTTCTGGATAGTTGGCAGGTAAGCCAAATAAATCTACGGCGATAATAGCTTTAGGGGTTAAATTCCCTTCTGCGATTGTTGCTTGAATACGCTTTTCAAGATCTATAGGACAAATATTGAATGTTGCCTCATCTGAATCGACAAATACTGGTGTGGCACCTTCATAAGCAATAACTTCTGCGGTTGCAAAAAAGGTAAAGGTTGGGCAAAAAACCGCATCGCCTGGTTTTATATCAAGCACCATCATTGCAAGGGTTAATGCATCAGTACCGTTAGCACAAGTAATGACGTGTTTAACGCCTACGTAATTTGCAAGCTCTTGTTCAAGCTCTTGTACTTCTGGCCCCATGATATAATGGCCATGGTCTAATACCGTTTGAATGCGTTGATCAATTTTAGTTTTCAAGTGTTGGTACTGTGCGGCTAAGTCTATAAATTGCATGTAAATGATTACTCTTTAATTAATGACAAGGTTGAACCTGAAAGCTGATAAATATCGCCGGTATGTTGACACTTCTCAGTCCCCTCGCCGGTTAACGGTATATTAAGTTGCTCACCGTATTTACTTATCCAACCTATTTGCTTGGCCGGTACGCCGACCATTAAAGCAAATGCAGGGACGTCTTTATTAATAACGGCCCCTGCACCAACAAGTGAGTAATCACCAATAACAACACCACACACAATTGTACAATTAGCACCTAGGGTGGCACCTTTTTTAACTAAGGTGTCACGATACTCTTTTTTTCGCTCAATAAACGAACGTGGATTATACACATTGGTAAATACCATACTTGGTCCACAAAACACGTCATCTTCAATATGAACATTATCGTAAACTGAGACGTTATTTTGTATTTTAACATTATGACCAATAGTGACTTTATTACCAATAAACACATTTTGGCCTAATGAACAGCCATCACCAATTTGAGCACCACTACACACGTGCACAAAATGCCAAACACGGGTGTCGTTGCCTATTTTTGCACCTTCATCAACAATAGCGCTTTCATGTACATGGTAGTTCATTGTTATAGGACCTTTGTCAGCAATGGGTGGGCTTTACTACCCGCATTAACAACTGGCATTTCGCGGATTTTTTCTACGGTTTCAATCGCGACACGATTTTCATCAATACCAAAACCATTACCTGCCAAGATATTTTGATAACTTTGAGTATGTAAATCGGTAAAACCACCTGAGAACTCAAGTTCTTCAGTATTATTACCGTCGTTGATTGTAATACTACGATACGTGAGCTTTTCACCCTTAACAGCATTATCAGGTAAATTGTTGGCATCGATTGATAAAAACCATTTAACCCGTGCACGTTCATATTCAAGGTAGCCGCTAGAGGTTTTTTCATCTCTAAAGTGAACTTCATTATGCTTAAGTTTACCAAAAATAAAATGTAGCATATCGTAAAAATGTACCCCAATATTGGTCGCAACGCCACCGGACTTGTGATCAAAACCTTTCCAAGACTTCATGTACCATTTACCACGGGATGTCATGTAGGTTAAATCAACATCAAAAATTTTATCTGCCGGTGCAGCCGCCACTTTGTCTTTTAATGCAATAATAGAAGGATGCAACCTTAGTTGCAGAATAGAGTTAACACTTGCGCCATATTTTTCTTCGTATTCTTTTAAAATATCCATGTCAGCAGAATGCAGTACCAATGGTTTTTCACAAATAACATCAATACCATTTTTTAATGCATACTTCATGTGCGGGGCATGTAAATAATTAGGGCTACAAATCGCTATATAATCAAGTTTTTGGCCTCTCATTGCACAGTCTTCAACAAATGCGGTAAAGTCTTCAAACTCGGTAAAAAACTCAGCATCAGGAAAATGACTATCCATGATGCCGACTGAATCATTAATATCCATTGCAACTAAAAGATTATGGCCGGTTTCTTTAATGGCTTTTAAATGACGTGGGGCTATATAACCGGATGCGCCAATAAGTGCAAAATTTTTCATTTTAAAATCCTTGTTTATAATCTGATGTCTGAATCTTTAGGACCAAAAACATGCTTTACATCGTAAAGAACATGCTTACTTTTACCTAGTTTGCGAATGGCTTCGACACCCATTTTTTTAAATTCGCTGTGATCGACTGCTAACACTATCCCGTCATAATGATTTTCTGTTAATGAATTGATTAATGAAAGGCCATATTCATGCTCAACTTCTTCAGGGTTTGCCCAGCCATCATAAACATCAACACTCATATTAAAGTCTTTTAACTCGCTAACAATGTCGATAATTTTAGTGTTGCGTACATCAGGACAGTCACCTTTAAAGGTAAAGCCAAGTACCAGTACTTTAGCCTCGTCAACATGGATTTTTTGGCTGGCTATTTTTTTAACCAGCTGAGTAGCAACATATTCACCCATGCCATCGTTAATACGGCGTCCAGCCAGAATAACTTCAGGGCGGTAACCGACCTCTTGGGCTTTATGGGTTAAGTAATACGGGTCAACACTAATACAATGACCGCCCACTAAACCTGGTTTGAATTTTAAAAAGTTCCATTTAGTGCCAGCAGCGTTGAGTACTTCTTCAGTATCGATGCCTAAACGATTAAATATTTTGGCAAACTCATTAATAATGGCAATATTTAAATCACGCTGAGTGTTCTCAATCACTTTAGCCGCTTCAGCCACTTTTATTGACCCCGCCAAGTGAGTGCCTGCAGTGATAATAGAGCCGTATAGATTGTTGACAAACTGACCTACCTCAAGTGTTGAACCTGAAGTTATTTTCATTATCTTAGTAAGAGTATTGACTTTATCACCCGGATTAATCCGTTCTGGTGAATAGCCAGCAAAAAAGTCTTGATTAAATACTAATCCAGAAACTTTTTCGATAATTGGTAGGCAGACTTCTTCTGTCGCACCGGGATATACCGTTGACTCATATATAACAACATCACCTTTTTTAACAAACTCACCCAATAATTCAGATGCTTTACGCAGTGGTGTTAAGTCTGGTGCATTACTGTCATCAATAGGGGTTGGCACTGTTACAATGTAAACATTGCAATCAGCTAAATCTTGTTTATTACAAGAGAAACGTAATTGTTTTATATCAGCCAGTTCTTGGTCACTTACTTCTAATGTAGAATCATGACCGTTTTCTAATGCTTGTACACGTGACTGATTAATGTCGAAACCCAATACAGGGAATTTTTTACCAAATTCTACAGCTAAAGGAAGGCCCACATAACCCAAGCCGATAATGCCAATTTTTAAATCCTTTAATGAATCGTGCATATTTATACTCTCTGT
>NZ_PJAP01000607.1:0-3891 GCF_002836795.1 Shewanella sp. 11B5
AACCCATTGCTGGTTGTACCACCCCTTATAAATATGTGATCAACTCAAACTGAGTGACACAATTTCCAATACAACGTAGAAGTAAATATGTGCTTGCTGCGATACGGTAACGCCGTTAACACGATTTACGAATTATGGAGTTACTCAACGCGCTACAACATACAGGTCTTTTAGAACGACGAAGGTCTAAAGCTCTATCTTATACACGACTGACAATTAACACCCTAGCCACACTCAGAATGGACCGCGACTAGGACTCTATCAATTGGCCAATCATATTAGCCAATAACATTAACCAATCAGGCTTAAACCGCCCATGTATGGACGTAAAGCTTCAGGTACTGTGATGGTGCCATCTTGATTTTGATAGTTTTCAATTACGGCTACTAACGTACGGCCAACCGCTAAACCTGAACCATTTAAGGTGTGCAGTAAAGCAGGTTTGTTATCTGCTTTGCTACGATATCTAGCTTGCATTCTACGCGCCTGGAAATCTTTCATGTTTGAACATGATGAAATTTCACGGTAGGTATTTTGCGCAGGTAACCACACTTCTATATCAAAGGTTTTACTTGAGCCAAAGCCCATATCACCGGTACATAGCACCATAGTGCGGTACGGTAAGTTAAGTAACTGTAATACTTTTTCAGCATGCGAGGTAATTTCTTCCAATGCTTGCATTGAATGATCTGGATGAGCAATTTGCACTAATTCAACTTTGTCGAATTGATGCTGACGGATCAAACCACGGGTATCACGGCCATAAGAGCCCGCTTCACTGCGGAAACATGACGTTAACGCCGTCATTTTCATTGGCAGCTCACTTTCGTCCACTATCATATCGCGCACATAGTTGGTTAATGGCACTTCAGCAGTTGGGATAAGTGATAAACCTTGGCCTTCTTCAGTAGCGGGTTTAGTGTGGAATAAATCTTCGCCAAACTTAGGTAATTGGCCTGTGCCTAATAAGCTTTCTTCGTTAACCAATAACGGCACGTAAGCTTCGGTATAGCCGTGTTCAGTGGTGTGTAGGTCTAACATAAACTGACCTAAGGCACGATTTAAACGGGCAATTTGGCCACGCATGATAATAAAGCGTGAACCGGTAATTTTAACCGCACTTTTAAAGTCCAATCCGCCTAATGCTTCGCCTAAATCTAAATGATCTTTCACTTCAAAGTCGAATACTTTTGGGGTGCCCCAACGACGCACTTCAACATTGTCGTTTTCATCTGCGCCTACAGGAGCAGATTCGTCTGGCAAGTTTGGCATGCTCATGGCAATGCTATTGATCTGTTGCAACAACTCAGCAAGCTCAGCTTTCTTTGCATCTAGCTGCGCACCTAAATCACCCACTTGCGCCATAATGGAACTGGTATCTTCACCGCGTGCTTTAGCTTGACCAATCGACTTAGAGATTGCGTTACGCGATGCTTGCAAGTCTTCTGTAGCAACTTGTAGCGATTTACGCTTTTCTTCAAGTTTGGTCAAATTATCGACATCAAGAATAAAGCCACGAGTGGCTAAACGCTCGGCAGTAATTTCCAGTTCATTACGCAAAAATTTTGGATCTAGCATGTTGTGAGTTCTTTTTAGTTAAACACGTGAAAATATAAGCTGTTGACCTAAATACACCATAAAGAGACATAAGGTGACATTCAACAACACATTTAAAATAGCTTTATGCCATAAACCTTCTTGCAATAGCAGTAAGGTTTCATTCGAAAAAGTCGAAAACGTCGTTAATGCGCCTAATAGACCAATGCCAATAAGCGCTTTAATTTCAGGGCTAATATGACTCAATTGCCCTAGCGCATAAACGGCACCCATTAAAAACGATCCCAATAAATTGACTAACAGTGTACCAAAAGGAAAACTGGTTCCAAATACCTGGATCATAAAAATTGAAAGAAGATAGCGTAAAACTGCACCAATTGACCCACCTAATGCCACCAACAACACATTAGTCATAGCGTTTGTCCTCGCTTTGTTGATCAAGTTGGTTTAATTGGGCCAATTTATCTTGAATGCGTTTTTCAAAACCTCTGTTCGTGGGTTGATAAAATTGACTGTGTTGCAGTGATTCTGGAAAGTAATTTTCGCCCGCAGCATAAGCACCAGGTTCATTATGTGCATAACGATATTCTTTGCCAAAGCCGATGTCTTTCATCAGTTTGGTTGGCGCATTACGCAGATGGTTAGGCACAGGCTCGTGTCCGGTTTGTTTGGCTAACTCGCGAGCTGCACCAAATGCACTATAAACGGCATTACTTTTAGGAGCACTGGCTAAATACAATACGGCTTGTGCTATCGCTCGCTCACCTTCTGCAGGGCCAATGCGGTGATAACAATCCCAGGCATTAAGCGCTACAGTCATCGCTACTGGGTCGGCATTACCAATGTCTTCTGAGGCAATTGCTAATAAACGGCGGGCAACATATAAGGCATCGCCGCCACCTTCTAAAATACGGCAATACCAATACAAAGCGGCATCGGGCGCTGAACCCCGTACAGACTTATGTACGGCTGAAATTAAATCGTAAAATTGATCGCCATTTTTATCGTAACCCGCAGCTTGGTGTCCGGCAACTTGCGTCAGCATCTCTGTGGTAAACGCGCCAGCATCTGCCACTAAATCGCTCATTAACTCAAGCAAATTAAGCGCTTTACGTGCGTCACCATCACTTATGTCGGCCAATTGCTTGGCTACATCGGCAGGTAATATTAATTGGCGTTTACCCAAACCACGTTCAACATCGGCTAAAGCTTGAGTGACAATTAAGTTAATTTCGTCAGAGCTCAGGCGATTAATAAGGTAAACACGTGCACGCGACAATAATGCGTTATTGATTTCAAATGAGGGGTTTTCGGTGGTGGCACCGATAAAAATAACTGTGCCGTCTTCAATAAAAGGTAAAAATGCATCTTGCTGGCTTTTATTAAAACGATGAACTTCGTCGACAAATAACAAGGTACGTTGTCCGCGACTTTGGGCAATGGCTTTAGCTTGTTCTATAGCGGCACGAATGTCCTTTACGCCAGATGTTACCGCAGAAATACGTTCAACATGGGCGTTGGCATAATGGGCAATTAACTCTGCTAATGTGGTTTTTCCCGTACCGGGTGGGCCCCACAGCAACATCGAATGTGCTCGGTTTGCCTCTAGTGCCTTACGCAGAGGTTTACCTTCACCTAATAAATGTGCCTGACCAATGTATTCGCTAATGTCCCTTGGACGCATACGAGCAGCCAAGGGGCGAAAGTCTGGGGCAAAATCAAAACCTAAATTAGCCATAAAACGTCTTAGTTAGCTTGCTTTAAACGTTGATCGTCTATATCAACGTTATCAGGCACGGCAAACTTAAATATGTTTGCTTCGTTGTCTTTCACTTTACGTTGTTGAGTTAAGGCAAATTGACTTAGATTGCCTTGCTCGTCAGTTAAGTTAAATTTAACTAACTGGCTAGCTTCAAAACACACACTCACGGCAACAACATTGCTGTTAAGTTTTTTAGGTTGAATATCAAAACAGGTTGATTTTCCGCTTACGGCACGCTTAGTGACCGAATACTTAGCCCATGTGGCTTCGTCTCGATGCACTAACAAAGCCATAGGTGATGCATCAACGGCTTGAGCAACATCCATCACAGTCACTTCTTCCGCAAAAGGATTATAAATCCATAAATTAGCGCCATCAGCCACAATTAATGATTCGTCTGGCTGAGTTAAATGCCAGTAAAATTGATTCGGATACGCAAGTGCAAATACCCCGCTTCCAGTTTGAATAGGCTTACTGTTAATGTCAGTCACTTGCTGGGAAAATGTCGCATGTAAGCTATCAATATTAGATAGCTTAGTGCGTAATTCGGTTGCGTCATCGGCCATTGTGGC
>NZ_PJAP01000608.1:0-3879 GCF_002836795.1 Shewanella sp. 11B5
AACCCCGCTACTGCGCGCTGCATGGCCAGCATGGTGGCATGCAAAATATTCAGCTCATCGATTTCAGCAGGGCTGGCACGGCCAACATTGACACTTAACGCGTTATCCATAATCTGTTGATACAAAGCATTACGACGTTTCTCGCTAAGCTTCTTAGAGTCATTGAGGCCAACAATCGGTTTATTCGGATCTAATATCACCGCGGCTGTGACCACATCACCAATCAGTGGACCACGCCCGACTTCGTCAACACCAGCAACAAGACCTTGTGAAATAATGGCTACTTGTTCAGGGGTAATATCTTTTATCACAACCGATAATGTCGACATATTAGCTTATCCTAGTCAGGTTACGGCGTTTGTAATATTGCTACTACAGCATCTGCCGCTCGCTCGCTGGCATTACACTTTAGCAATTGATGTAATTCTTCAAAGCGGGAATTTAGCGGTGCAAAATCTTGATTAAGCTGCTTGATTATCGCATCGGCAATTAACTGTGGCTGGCAATTAGCTTGCATCAATTCTGGCACAATGGTGTCGTTTGCGAGCAAATTAGGCAACGAATAGTTTTTGATTTTCATCATTTTAATCGCGATGGCATACGTAATTGGGCTGACCCGATACGACACAACCATAGGACGTTTAACCAGCATGGCCTCTAAAGTCGCTGTGCCAGATGCCAATAAAATACAATCAGCAGCAGCCATGACTTCGCGAGATTGGCCTTCAACAATAGTGACTTCTAAATCGGGAGCAAACTCCTCAAGTGCAGCAAGAAACTGCTGTCGACGAGCATCATTAACCACTGGGGTGACAAATTTGATGTCTGGAAAGGTTTGCTTAACTAATTGAGCTGCTTTGACGAACGGCTCAGCTAATTGCTTTAGCTCACCGCCTCTGGAACCAGGCAATACCGCCAAGTATTCAGCATTAGGATCTAATCCTAATAATTGCCGAGCAGCTAGCTTATCACTGTGCATCGGAATATCGTCCGCAAGTGTATGCCCAACAAAAGTACAAGGCACTTGATGTTGGTCGTAAAACGCTTTCTCAAACGGCAATAGCGACAACACCATATTGGTCGCTTTAGCAATTTTAAATATACGTTTTGGACGCCAAGCCCATACTGACGGGCTGACGTAATGGACTGTTTTAATCCCTTTGGCTTTTAATTTAAGCTCTACACCAATATTAAAATCGGGCGCATCAATACCAATAAAACAGTCTGGCGCTAATTCAGTAATTTGTTTCACTAGGCTTGAACGAATATGCAGCAGTCGAGGTAAATGTGATAACACTTCGACTAAGCCCATGATCGACAGTTCTTCCATTGGAAATAAACTTTCAAACCCTAGAGCTTGCATTCGAGGGCCACCAATGCCGATAAAGCGCGCATCAGGATAGCGTTTTTTGAGTGAATTAACTAAACCGGCACCTAAAATATCGCCGGAGATTTCTCCGGCGACAATGGCGAATACTTTTGAAGGAGAGTTGGTCATTGTTTCCGTCTATCGAATAATGCCACGAGCAGAGTGGTTGATAAATTCCATAAATGCTTTCACATTGATGTCTTTTTCAGCGGCCTCAATTAATTCAGCGTTAGCTTCTTCAATGGTTAAACTCTTACGGAAAACCGCTTTATACGCACTCAAAATAGCTCGCTGGTTTTCTTTGGTAAAACCACGGCGTTTTAAGCCTTCTAAGTTTAATCCACGTGGTACTGCAGGAGAACCAGCAGCCATTACAAATGGGGGAACATCTTGCAAAATAAGTGAAGCACCCGCGGTAAAGGCATGCGCGCCAATGTGTACAAACTGATGCACACCAGTCATGCCGCCCAAAATAACCCAATCACCAACATGTACATGACCGGCAATTGAAGCATTATTAGCCATGATAACGTTATTACCGACAAAACAGTCGTGGGCAATATGAACATACGCCATAAACAGACAGTTAGAACCGATGCGAGTTTCACCTTTATCTTGGGTCGTACCACGGTGAATGGTAACCGACTCACGAATGATGTTATTGTCGCCGATAATTAAGCGAGTTTGTTCGCCTGCGTACTTTTTATCTTGACACTCTTCACCAACTGAAGAGAATTGAAAAATACGATTACCTTTACCGATAACCGTTGGACCTTTAACCACAACATGAGAACTTATCCATGTGTCATCGCCGATTTCAACGTTTTCACCAATGTAGGTCCAAGGACCAATAGTGACGTTATTACCAATTTTGGCTGTTGGGTGAACAAACGCTAATTTATCTATCACTTCTTAATCTCTCTACGTGCACACATGATTTCAGCAGAACAAACCAGTTCACCATCAACCAAGGCTTCACCAACAAACACACCAATACCGCGACGCTCTTTAATCATTTTAACGTGAAAATGTATTTGGTCGCCTGGCTCAACAACACGTTTAAAACGCGCTTTATCGATACCAGCAAAATAGTACAGCACCTCTGGAGACGGCTCTGTACTCATGGTTTTAAAGGCAAGTAAACCCGTTGCTTGTGCCATGGCTTCTAAAATGAGCACGCCAGGCATAACAGGCTGTATAGGAAAATGTCCTTGGAAAAAAGGCTCATTAATGGTGACATTTTTAATCGCATGTAAGTGCTCACCTACGGTAAAGTCCAATACACGATCGATCAACAAAAATGGATATCTATGAGGTAGATATTTAAGTATCTCTTTAATATCCATGGTGTTTAATTGGTTTGACACACTACATTCCTTAAATAAGGCAGAATTACAATTATTCTGAGCCCTTAGCACTTTTCTCGAGGGTTTTAACTCGGCTAAATAATTCATCTAATTGACGGAAACGAACAGTGTTTCTACGCCATAATTTGTTTTCCATTGCGATGGTTGCGGACGAATACACACCTTTTTCACGGATAACACTGGTCACGTTCGTTCCGCCTGATATGTGTACACCATCAGCGACACTAAGGTGTCCAGCAACAGCACTACCACCACCGATAATACAATACTTACCAATGGTAGAACTGCCAGCAATAATAGAGCCGCCAGCCATTGCAGTATTTTGGCCGATAACGACATTATGAGCAATTTGAACTTGGTTGTCGATAATCACACCATCGTGGATCTCGGTATGCGACAACGCACCACGGTCAATAGAAGTACATGCGCCAATTTCAACATGATTACCAATCCGAACGCCGCCTGTTTGTGGAATTTTAACCCAGTTACCGCGTTCATTGGCATAACCAAAACCATCAGAGCCAATTACCGTCCCTGAATGGACGATGCAATCATGACCAATATGTACATTATGATAAACACTTACATTAGCCCAAAGACGCGTGTTTGAACCAATAATACTGGATTCACCCACCACACAACCTGGACCTATTTGAACATTTTCACCCAAAATAACATTCGCACCTATCACCGCATTTGCACCAATAGCTGCACCGTCACCTAAAATGGCTGATGTATCTATTTGAGCTGAAGGATGAATACCAGGCGTTTCTTTTGGGGTGGTATCTAGTAATTGCGCTACTCGAGCAAATCCTACGTAAGGATCGCTAACAATAAGGGCATTACCATGATAACAACTTGCTTCTTTTTCGCTCAGCAATACCGCACTAGCTTGAGTTGCCTCAAGCTGAGCACGGTACTTACTATTGGCTAAAAAAGAGAGTTGGCCTTGGGTTGCATCTTCAAGGGTAGCGACACTGGTTATTTCCAGTGTTGCGTCACCTTTAATCGTTGCACCCAATAGTTGGCTAAGCTCTTTTAAAGTCACTTTCATACTTATTATTTGCCTTTGCTTAAGGCTTCTACCACTTTGCTGCTGATGTCAGCTTCTGGTTTAACAAAAATAACTGCGCCACGTTGTAG
>NZ_PJAP01000609.1:0-3875 GCF_002836795.1 Shewanella sp. 11B5
GTCAGCAAACTCTGGCGATTGTTCAACCAACTGCTGCATTTGGGCTAAATGGGCTTTATTTTCCACCCACATGGCCAATTTAATCGATTCACCCACCATGTTATGCAACATATTAAACATGTCTTGTTTATCTTGGGCTTGCTCCCAAAAGCCATAAGCTTTGTTAAAATATTCATAGGCTTTACGGTTTAAACCATTGTCACGATAAATAGCTGCGGTGGCATTAAATATCATCGCTTGGCGGCTCAGTCCTAATTGATGCTGTTGTGCTAACGCTAATGCTTCATTTAACCTTTTCAGACCTTCGCCAAAATCACTTGGTTTATTATAACAATACGCGCTTTGAGCTAACACTTCGGCCAAGATATCAACGTTTCCAAGCTGACGGGCTAATGTAATCGCCACTTCACGATCTGGGCAATAAACTTGGGTGTCGTTAGTTTGAAGGTAAAGTATGAATGAGCGTTCGAGATAGCTTTTGACGAGTTCTTGACTAAGAGGATGGGGTGTAAGTAAGTTAATTGCCTGAGTATAACTGTCAATTGCCGCGACAAGATCACTGTTAACTTCTTGCTCTATTGCTAGCAAATGCAACAACTGGCCTTGCTGTTCAATCGGCCATTGAGCACTTTGTTGTAGCTGTTGTTGTAGCTGTTGTTTTAAAAAGTCAATTCGTTGTTGTGGTAAGTTTAATGTGGCTAACTGTTGTTTGATATCAGTAATTGTTGCGCTATCAGTATTGTTGCTAACGGTATTGTTGCTAACTATATTATCGCTAACAGTACTATCACTAACATTGGCGCCATTCATTTTAGTGTCATTTGCATTAGCGTCACTAAAAACATCACCGGCCCCCCAAGACGTTAGCGGCCAGCTCATTGCACACACTAATAATATCATCAACTTGGTTTTAACCATTTAACCTCGACCTTACAATAAAAACATCTAAGTTTAACAATAGCTTTTATCGAAACGAAGTCAACGTTAAAACGCTGGTGAAACTATATTCAAATTTACTTTTTACTTTCCCATGGTGTTTTAGCATTCATATCAGACAAGTCATATGGCGTTAGCTGATAAACATAATAATTGAGCCAATTACTGACTAATAAGCTGCCATGACTATGCCAACGAACAATAGTATCTTGTGTGGGGTCATCTTGACGGTAATAATTTTGTGGAATATCTGGATTGAGGCCTTCACCAACATCGCGCACATATTCTTCATTCAGTGTGTCTTTTTGGTACTCTGGGTGTCCCATAACAAACACATTATGATTATCACGACTCAGCACAATATACGCGCCAGCCTCGTCTGATTCAGCCAGTACTTCTAAATCTGGATGTTGACGAATTTGTTCAATATCCATTTCTGCAAATCGTGAGTGCGGTGCAAAAAACTCATCATCAAAACCACGCAATAATGGGTGTGGGTCGCTGGTTCTACGATGATTAAATACACCTGAACGTTTATTCGCTAATAACTGACGATGTAAATCATAAAGATGATACAAACCGGCATGAGCTGCCCAACATAGAAACAGCACCGAAGTGACATGTTGTTGTGACCAGTCAATAATTTCGCGAATGTGGTCCCAATACACCACATCTTTAAAATCAATTTGCCCTAACGGCGCGCCAGTAATAATCAAACCATCGTAATTGTTATTTCTGATGTCTTCAAAATCACGATAAAAGGTATTCATGTGATCCACTGATGTATGCTTTGATTCTTTATCATGAATGCGTAATAAATCGACCCCAACTTGCAAGGGCGTATTACCCAGTAATCGCAATAACTGGGTTTCTGTTTCGATTTTATTAGGCATTAGATTCAAGATTAATACCCGCATTGGACGAATGTCCTGATTAGCCGCTCGGGTTTCAGACATCACAAAGATATTTTCTGACTCTAAAATACCTGCTGCAGGCAGGTTATCTGGAATTCGAACCGGCATACGTCTCACCTTTAGATTAATTAAATACATGTACCTGATTAACCAACGTTCGGTTAACCAACCAGCCTTTTCACAATAACGTTAATGTCTGTTATGTCACAGTTTCAACATTCAGTTTTTTGCTGAAAACCGTGGCCATCATCGAATGGCTACTGTCGCTTGCAAACATCATTAGCATGCTCACCCAGTCTACACCGCGGCAGAATGGCTTATTGTTAACGTTAATAGCGGTCAATCTGTTAGATAACCATCATACACTCGGATGGCTAGAAGTCTATACGTCTTAAGTTGAATTTTTTTCTTACTTGTTATCAACTGATGTTATTTCTATTATGAGTCATTATTTTTGATGAGATGAATCATGTCTACAGCGACAGCGATGATTATTGGTGCCAGCTCGCAACTGAGCCAAGCATTAGCCAGACAGTTATCTGCACAGCAAGTTTCGCTAGTGCTTTTTGTTAACGACCCTGAATCACTTAACGAGTTTAGTCAAAGTCTGCCAGGTGAAGTGAGTGTTTATCCGTTAGCGATTGATCAACCTGATACGCTAATTACACAGCTTAATACTGCTTGGACCAAACATAATGGCGCCCATTTGGTGATTGTTAATACTGGTGTTAATGACTACGACCCTTCCCTGCCTTGGGCAATTGATAAGCTCGCCATTGATATTAACGTTATGGGATTTGCTGCTGCCAATAACTGTATTTTTAAATTAATGTGCGATCAAGGTTATGGCCAACTTGCCGCCATTAACTCAATAGCCGGTCAACGTGGAGGCCCTAATGTGGCTTATCATGCCTCCAAAGCCTTTGCTGAAAATTACCTGCAAGGCTTGAGTATGCATGCGCAACGATTGAAGCTGCCTATTACCATTAGTGATATTCAATTAGGGTTATTTGATAAAGCCGTTCATTTGAATACACAACTGCTCCTGTCGCCTATCGATAAAGTGGCTACACAAATCATCACGGCATTACAAAAAGGCAAACGGCGAGTTTATGTCACTAAACGCTGGCGTGTTGTCGCTTGGATAAATCGTTTATTACCAGAGTACATTTACAATACCCGCCATTGGAAACAGCGTAAAAAGTCTCAATAAACGCCATCAACAAAAACAGGAACCCGCAGGTTCCTGTTTGTCATATTCTTGTTTCTTCTCTAACGTATTTTACGCTAGCTTAAAAAGTATAACCGATGCTGACCATGTAAACCCAAGGATCAATGTCGGTATCAACCACAACATGGTCTGCCCCCATGTCAAAGCTCACATCCGTTGAAATTTGTGCGTACCAAACAGACGCGTTAACTAACCATTTTTTGTCAATTTGATAATCAAGTCCAACTTGAGCTGCAACGCCCCAAGAGTTAGATAAGCTCAAATTATCTAAACCAAGATCTTTCGCTTCTTGAGTAAATTCACTGTCATAGAAGTTAGTAAAGTTAATCCCTAAACCAATGTAGGGACGTAAAGCAGACTGTGAATCTCCAAAGTAATATTGCGCTACCAGCGTTGGAGGCAATTGCTTTGAATCGGCTATTTTACCGAGTTCACCCAGTGACACATCGTGACTAAAAGGCGATGCAGCTAATAATTCAATGCCCAAATTATCAGTTAGCATATAACCAAAATTTAACCCTAATTGGACATCATTATCCACGCCAAATTCAGCAATATTTGCGACTACTGGGCTTGACTCATTTGGAGCAACCATCGCAACACCAGCACGAACTATAATATCACCAGCTTGATGGGCCGCAGCACCAAATGAAAAACCAGCAGTTAATAAAGAAGCAACAACTAAACTTAGGGTAATTTTCTTATTCATTTTTTAACACTCCTTGGCAATGACAACTAGATGCAATTCTGTGCATCCTCAACATTTGCCGTTAACCTACTGAAGTTAATCGCTA
>NZ_PJAP01000610.1:0-3869 GCF_002836795.1 Shewanella sp. 11B5
CGATAATTAAGCTATCGGTCATTGTATGTGAGCTAATATCATGGAAATTAAACAATCAAATAGCAGTAATGCGAGTCCACTGCGTGACAATAAAACAGTCAATACACCGCAAACTTCATCAAGCCACCAAGCTGAAAAAAATACGCCGGTTGAGCCTAAGTTAACCAGCAATCAGCTAAGTCGACAAATGATGAATAATTCGATTTTAGCGGCGCAAGAAGAGGTCAGTATTGCTGCGGGTGATAAGTCTATGGCATTACTGTATCGTGCCGCGATTGAAGCCATTAATGAAGAGCTTGCACCAACGCTAGGGGAGAACTCAGTCCAAAAGAGCATTGAAAGTGGAGTGGATTATTCTCCTGAAGCGACTGCCGATCGTATTGTCAGCTTTGCCACAAATTTTTTCTCGACACATCAGCAACAAAATAAATCCATGGGATTTGATGAGCAAGTTAGCAGTTTTATGGTGAAAATTGGTGATGCTATTGATCAAGGTTTTAAAGAGGCTAGCGATATCTTATCTGGGCTAAAAGTCTTAGACGGTGATATTGCTGCTGGTGTTGATCAAACCTATGAACTCATACAACAAAAACTTGCTCAGTTTCAGCAAGACCGCCTAGATGCTAATTCAGCAAAGCAAGATTCGTCAACTACGTAAACTTAGCTCTGTTCTTTTTAAGCGAATTAATAGCGTTAGATTATTCGCTATAGATATAAATCTGGAAGGCTTTTAATTAAGCAAATATCTGTATAGATTGGTATTATAGTAGATACATAGGCCAGTCTAAAAGGAACAAAGTCATGTGGATTACCGGTACCGTGCTAAAACGCATTGATTGGAATGATAAATTATTCTCGTTGCGTATCAAAGCCGATGTCGAACCTTTTATCGCAGGTCAGTTTATTAAGCTTAGCCAAATGCGTGATGATAAACGTGTCGCGCGGGCGTATTCGCTTGTCAATCCACCAGGGACTGATTATGTCGAAGTGCTGGCTGTTGCGGTAGAGGATGGTCAGTTATCTCCAGATCTAAAAGCATTAAGCCCTGGTGATACCATTCAAGTCACGCCTAAAGCGACCGGTTTTATGACTTTAGATGAAGTGCCTAAAGGGGCATTGCAAGGCAAGCACTTATGGCTGTTAGCGACAGGCACTGCAGTGGGTCCATTTATCTCTATGCTTGCAACCGATGAGCCATGGCAACGCTTTGAAAAAGTCGTGTTAGTTTATGGTGTAAGGCTTGGTGAAGATTTAGCTTATTTAGAAACGATTAAACAGTTTATTAGCCAACATCCTCTTCAGTTTGTGTTTATTCCAATTGTGACCCGTGAAGATTATCCCGAAGGCTTATCATGTCGCATTCCTGATGGTATTAGCAGCGGATTAATTGAACAGAAAGCAGGCTTAGGGATTAATGCAGAACATTCTCAAGTGATGATTTGTGGTAACCCTGGAATGATAAGTGATGCGCAAACCGCTTTGGTTGAAAAAGGCTTAGCAAAAAATCTTCGACGAGCGCCAGGGCAAATTACGGTCGAAAAATACTGGTAACACTTTGGTCAATCTATAGTTCCATGATAGTGGCTTAAGCTTGCCATATTGCCATACAGCATGACGATTTGATGTTTTAGCTTTGGCAACTTAACTGTTGAGAGTGAAACAGCGCTTGCTCCTTTTGGTATGATCACTTACTCTATTGTAATTGATAACCATTATCAATTACGCCGGTTGTGGCGAAATATTGATTCAGTTAGGGAGCGTTGATTAATGAAATTGTTAAAAAGTGTCGCATTATTAGGGTTGGCTTGTGTTGCTTCTTCTGTGAGTGCCGCAGAGGCATTAACGGTTTATTCTTACCGCCAAGCTTTCCTGATTGAGCCTATTCTAGAAAAGTTTACCGAACAAAGTGGTGTCGACGTAAATGTTGTTTTTGCTAAAGATGGTATCGCAGAACGTATGGTGCGCGAAGGCCGCCTATCTCCCGCAGACGTGGTATTAACATCTGATTTCTCTCGCTTAATGGAATTAGTGGAAAAGGATCTTGTTTCTCCCGTCGACAGTGCGGTGATTGATAGTAATATTCCAGCTCAATATCGGTCACAACAGAACAATTGGTATGCGCTGACAATGCGCGTTCGTAACCTGTATTCTTCTAAAGATCGTAGCGGTAAAATTGACATCGATTACGAAGACTTAGCCTCAGCAGAATACAAAGGTAAAATTTGTACTCGCAGTGGCAAACACCCTTATAACGTCGCATTAGTGGCGTCGATGATTGCTCATGACGGTGAGGCGAAAACTAAAACCTGGTTAGAAGGGGTAAAAGCCAATCTAGCCCGTAAGCCTCAAGGTAATGATCGTGATCAAGTGTTAGCAGTTAAAGAGGGCATGTGTGACATTGCTATCGGTAACAGCTACTACTATGGCAACATGCTGATGGATAAAAATCAGAAAAGCTGGGCAGAAGCGGTTGAAATTAACTTCCCTAATCAACATAACCGTGGTGCTCATGTAAACGTATCAGGTATGGCATTAGCCAAACATTCACCGCATAAAGATAACGCGATTAAGCTCATGGAATTTCTTACTTCAAACGTTGCGCAGAAAATGTATGCTGAAGTTAATATGGAATATCCGGTAAAAGCTGATGTAGCACCGTCTGAATTAGTGGCGTCATGGGGTGATTTTAAAGCCGATAGTTTGCCTATCTATAAGTTGGCTGAATACCATCAAGCTGCTGTAACATTGCTTGATGAAGTGAAATTTGATCTTTAACTGAAGCTCGTTTAAATATTATCAGCGCATTATCGATATGATTTACAGATTTACAGATTTACAGATTTACAGATTTACAGATTTACAGATTTATCGATAGTGCGTTGAGTTAACTCGGTATTATTTATGATTTTAGGTTTAACCAGAAGCTGGTCGCTTGCTGGTTATATTATTACGGCAATATTAATCTTGCCACTGATTGCCTTAATTGTGCAGTCCACTCTTCCTGATCAAGCTGTATTTAGCCATTTATTCAATACAGTATTACCGACATACATCGCCAATAGTTTATTGCTCATGTTGTTGGTTGGACTTGGAACACTGGTTTTAGCGATTCCAGCTGCTTGGTTAATTGCCCGTTGTGATTTTCCCTTTCGCCGTTATTTTCAATGGTTACTCCTTCTTCCATTAGCGATGCCAGCCTACATTGTGGCGTATGTTTATACCGATATGCTTGATTATGCAGGTCCAGTGCAACGTGTATTAAGGGCTTGGTTTGGCTGGCAATCTCCCCACGATTATTATTTCCCCGCGATACGTAGTCTTGGAGGGGCAGCGATAATATTGTCGTTAGTATTATTTCCTTATATTTATTTATTAGCGCGTACTGCGTTTATGGAGCAGTCTTCCAGTTTGTTATACGCATCGCGTGTAATGGGATGCAGTCCGTGGCGCAGTTTTTGGCGTCTTGCACTGCCAATGGCAAGACCTGCTTTGGCTGTCGGCGTGGCACTTGTTGCAATGGAAACCGCAGCAGACTTTGCCACCGTGAGTTATTTTGCCGTACCAACATTAACGACAGCAGTTTACGACACGTGGCTTGGCTATGGCAGTTTAACGGCGGCAGCAAAGCTGTCAGCCATTATGCTGTTGGTGGTATTTTCTATGATTGGCGTTGAGCGGTTTGCTCGTCGTAAACAGCAATTATTTCAAAAACAATCCTCCCTCAACGAAGCTGACAGATATGTGTTGTCATCGAAAATGGCTTGGGTCGCACTAGGATATTGCGCATTATTGTTGTTTATTGCCTTTTTGCTGCCCTTTATGGTGTTGTGTGCCTATGCTATTGATTATTTCAATGAGAGTTGGGATGT
>NZ_PJAP01000611.1:0-3856 GCF_002836795.1 Shewanella sp. 11B5
CTATTTGCAGAGACCTCAAAACGATTACCTCATAAGATTTTTATTTACTTAGTGTTCTCCAGCTTTTGCATAATGGCAACTTACTTTGGTGAACAAACGTCAGGAGCCATTGCTAACACTCGGGCTATGGGCGCTGTATTAGGCGGATTGCTAGGTGGACCTGTAACTGGTTTACTGGTTGGGTTAACGGGTGGGTTACACCGTTATTCTATGGGTGGATTCACCGATATTGCTTGCGCCATATCCACCAGCTTAGAAGGCTTATCCGCAGGTATGATCAGTTATTACTTCAAAAAAGCCGGTAAATCAGAAATGGTTTATCAGCCAATTGTGGTATTTGGGGTCACGTTTATGGCTGAAATAATGCAGATGTCGATAATTGTATTAGTCGCAAAACCCTTTGATCAGGCTTGGGAATTGGTCAAACTGATCGCCCCGCCCATGTTACTGATTAATTCACTCGGCGCTGCGATGTTTATGAGTATTGTTCGCGACCAAAAAGCCATGTTTGATAAACTTTCTTCCAGTTTTTCGACTAAAGCACTTAAAATAGCTGAGCGCAGTGTCGGCTTACTGTCTAAAGGATTTGATTTGGAGTCGAGTAAAAAAGTCGCCAAAATCATAATAGAAGAAACTCAAGTTGGCGCAGTCGCCATTACCGACACTACTAAATTACTGGCATTTATTGGCCTTGGGGCCGATCACCATATTCCTAATACGCCTATTTCCTCAAAAATCACCCTCGATGCCATCGCACAAAATAGTGTGATGTTTGCTGATGGGGTCGATACCACTTATTCCTGCTCTATATCGCCCAATTGTAGTTTAGGCTCAAGCCTAGTCATTCCGCTGCGCAGCAACGACGAAGTCATTGGCACAATTAAATTATACGAAGCTAAAAACAAATTGTTTTTAAACATTAATCGCACATTAGGCGAAGGTATTGCGAGGTTAATGTCTAACCAAATTCTTTATGGCCGCTTTGAGCAACAGCAAAGCTTATTGATGCAAGCAGAGATAAAGTTGTTACAGGCTCAGGTTAATCCGCACTTTTTATTTAATGCACTCAATACCATCAGTGCAATTATTAAGCGTGACCCGCAAATGTCTAAGCAATTATTACAGCAGTTATCGCAATTTTTGCGCATCAACTTGACCAGAACTACAGGGCTGGTGACAATGGCTGATGAACTTGAGCACATCGACGCTTATCTCGCTATCGAACGCGCTCGGTTTATCGACAAACTGCAAGTCAACATAGATATTGCTATGATTTATCATCACCAAAAAATGCCCGCATTTACCTTACAGCCGTTAATTGAAAATGCAGTAAAACACGGTACATCGCGGATGCTTGATGCCGGTGTGATTGATGTTAAAGCCACATTGGATGGCGATGATTTATTACTCAACGTGACCGATAATGCAGGTTTATATCAACCCTCTAACAACACTGATGGTTTAGGAATGAACTTAGTCCATAAACGAATTCAGAATTTATTTGGCAGCCAATACGGCATTGAAGTTGAGTGTGAACCAGATGTATTCACTCGTGTTAGTGTGCGTTTACCGTTAAAGGAAATGGACCAATGATCTCGTGCTTAATCATTGATGATGAACCCTTCGCCCGCCAAGAAGTGGCAGATTTGCTCGACAAACATCCTGACATCAAAGTGTTAGGTCAATGTAGTAATGCCATAGAAGCCTTACAACAAATTAACCTGTTAAAGCCTGATTTGATTTTTGTTGATATTCAAATGCCGAGGATAAATGGCATGGAATTAATTGCCATGCTTAATCCTGAGCAAATGCCACGAGCAGTATTTATTACCGCATTTGACGAATATGCGATCAAAGCATTTGATAACAATGCATTTGATTACTTACTTAAACCCATCGATGAAAAGCGCTTTAACCAAACCTTAGACAAAGTACGCACCAACATGACACCGCAACCAATGACGCAGATATTGCCAACTCAATTAGCGCACTTACCCTGCTACAGTGGCAATAAACTTAAAGTTGTCGCTACCGCTGATGTAGAGTTTATTGTCAGTGATGTTGGCGGTATTCATGTGTGTTCAAATAAAGGTTTCAGTCACACTCAATTAACGCTAAAAGTATTAGAGCAAAAAACCGCGTTATTTCGTTGCCATAAACAATACCTACTGGCCCCGAGTGCTATTTCAGAAATTGAAATCACCGACACGGGCGCAGAAGTTACCACCCATAGCGGATCAAAAGTGCCGGTGTCACGTCGTTATCTTAGAGAGTTAAAGCAGTTGCTTGGATTTCAGTAACATTGTTTACGCCACATTAAGCGTGATATGCACCACACTTACCTAACAACGAAAACCGCTCAGGATGACAATTTACCGCTTACACAGCCTTTTTAACCTGTTACTCAGTTAGCCTCCAACCGCCTATTGTGATGTTTTAAAATAGTGTCACTATAAAAATGGGGAGATAACAAAATGACGTGGTTTTTACTCTGTGTAGGCCTGCTAATTGGTGGCTATTTTATTTATGGCGCTTTTGTCGAAAAAGTGTTCGGCATTAACACTCAAAGACAAACGCCCGCTTTCACTCAAACAGACGGTGTCGACTTCGTACCGATGTCTAAAGGGAAAGTCTATTTAATTCAATTGTTAAACATTGCTGGTGTCGGTCCAATTTTTGGTCCAATTCTAGGTGCCCTTTATGGCCCAGCGGCGATGCTATGGATTGTATTTGGTTGTATTTTTGCCGGTGCAGTGCACGATTACTTTTCGGGGATGTTATCGGTACGCAATAATGGTCAATCAGTTCCTAACTTGGCCGGTAAATACTTAGGTAACAATGCCAAACACTTTATGAACTTGTTTGCCATTATCTTATTGTTACTAGTTGGCGTAGTGTTTATCTCTGCTCCTGCAGGATTACTAAGCAAACTTACCGGACTGGACGTCACTCTCTTTGTTGGTATCATTTTTGTTTATTATTTAATTGCTACCATCGTACCTATCGACAAGATTATTGGTCGCTTATACCCATTCTTTGGCGCATTACTGGTCTTTATGTCACTCGGACTGATTATAGCGTTAGCATTATCAACCGAACATACCATGTTACCTGGTTTTGAAATGGGTGACTTCTTTACCAACTTAAACCCTAATGACATGCCATTATGGCCAGCCTTATTCATCACGATTGCATGTGGTGCAGTATCGGGTTTCCATGCAACACAATCACCTTTAATGGCGCGTTGTGTTGAAAATGAATCAAACGGTCGCTTTGTGTTTTTTGGTGCCATGATTGGTGAAGGTGTTATTGCATTAATTTGGTGTGCAATTGCATTATCATTCTTTGGTGGTGTAGAAGGATTGAATGCCGGAATGGCAGGCAACCCAGCAAACGTTGTGTACGAAGCATCTAATGGGCTATTAGGAACATTTGGTGGCTTCTTGGCTATCTTAGGTGTCATTGTATTGCCTATCACCTCTGGCGATACAGCATTTCGCTCAGCGCGATTAATATTGGCAGAGTTCTTTAACATCAAGCAAATCGAGTTACCGAAGCGTTTAATGCTCGCGTTACCATTATTTGTCGTCGGTGCCGTGTTAACCCAAGTAGACTTTGGCATTATCTGGCGCTACTTTGGTGTTGCAAACCAAACCACAGCGGTATTGATGTTATGGACCGCTTCAGCTTACTTACTACGACACAATAAATTCCATTGGATTTGTACTGTACCGGCTATGTTCATGACCTGTGTTGTGATTAGCTTTATGTTGAACTCATCAACATTGGGTGCTGGTTTACCAATGACAGTGTCAACCATTGCAGGTTTAGTCACTACCGCAATCATTGCGACAAT
>NZ_PJAP01000612.1:0-3831 GCF_002836795.1 Shewanella sp. 11B5
TTACAACGTTCTACTAACACTAACTTCTCTATTCGTGGCTTTGGTAATGGCACTAACAATACGGGTATTGAGCCTTCTGTTGGGGTATTTATCGATGGTGTGTATCGCTCCCGAGCGGCCTCTCAAATAGGTGATTTACCGAGGCTGCAGCAAATTGAAGTATTAAGTGGCCCGCAAAGTACTTTATTTGGTAAAAATGCTTCCGCTGGGGTCATTAGCGTTATCACTCGAGAACCGGCTTATTATCAAGAAGGCAAGATTGAAGTTGGCGTAGGCAATTTCAACCAAAAAGAAATTAAAGGTTATTACACCAATGGTATAACGGATAATTTGGCATTCAGTGTTTCCGGTGGTGTAAACACCCGTGATGGTTTTACTGAAAGTGTAGTGGGATTAGACGATATTAACGACCGTGACCGTTGGAATATTCGAGGTCAGGCACTGTACGAGCCAACTGAAGATGTAAAACTTCGCTTAATTGCAGACTATAGCAAAATTGAAGAAGCCTGTTGTTCTGTCGAAAACTCAATTAATGGCCCTACTACCGCTGCAGTTCGTGCGCTCGGTGGTATGGATCTTGATGAAACCGGATCATTTGCTTATCAATCTACCCTTAACTCAGATCCAGACAATAATGTAAAAGACAGTGGTGTATCACTGCAACTTGATGTTGATTTTGATGGTTATTCATTTACATCCATCAGTGCACTTCGTACCAATGATTCTGATTTTATGAATGATGTCGATTACACCTCTCTCGATATATTAAATGAAGGCGGTTACACCGATATCGAAACGATTACTCAAGAGTTTCGTTTAACGTCTACCGGAGATCGTCAGCTAGAATGGATGTTTGGCGCCTTCGTTTTTCATGAAGAGGTCACCACTGGCGATACCTTATATTATGGTAACGACATTAGAAATTACTTTGATGTATTGATGGCTGCTGGTGGCGCTCCAGGTTTATTAGCCGGAGTAGAAGGTGCTTATGGCTTAGATCCCGGTACATTTTTCTCAGGTGATTCGGCCGTAAGCTCTCAATTTGAACAAGAAAATGATGCTTACTCGATCTTTGCCAGCTTTGATTACCATATCAACGACGATTTTACCGCGATATTTGGTGTGAGTTACACCAACGATCAAAAAGAAATCAACATTAGCCAACAACATTCCGATGTACTTTCAGCGCTTGATTTAGCCACAGTGCCAACATTATATGGTGTGCCGATTGGCAGTATTCCTCAGCTTGCACCTGCTGTACCGGTTATTGAAAGTTTACAGTTTTTACCGCCTATGTTGGGATTGCCTAATGCTGTAGAAAACAATAAGTCTGATGACAGTAAAACCACTTGGTCGCTGCGCTTATCGTACGAAATCACCGACAATGTCAATATTTTCGCTACTGCAGCTACAGGTTTTAAAGCCACGTCTTGGAATTTATCGCGTTATTCAAGTCCTTTCGCATCAGATCAATCAGCATTAGAAACAGCAGGCATAGCACTTCCCAATCAGGTTTATGGTGGCCGATATGCCTCTCCCGAAGAAGCGCTGGTGTATGAGTTGGGTATTAAAACTCAATTTGAACATGGATCATTTAGCGCAACGATATTTGATCAAACCATTGAAGGGTTTCAGTCATCTATTTTCATTGGCACGGGCTATGTTCTTGCCAATGCGGGTAAACAAAGTACTCAAGGCCTTGAGTTCGACTCTAACTATAACCTCACTGAAGATTGGTCATTTACCTTAGCGGGAACCTTCCTTGACCCTGTTTACGACTCATTTGTTGGCGCATCGGGTTTAGACGGTCCAGTTGATCTATCAGGTGAAAAACCTGCCGGTATCCATGAAGTGAGTATCACTGCTGGTATCGTGTACAACTTTGAAGTGTTCAACGGTGCAGACGGTTATATTCGTACTGACTACCTTTACGAAAGTGACACTAAGGTGGCAGAAAACACCCCTGAATCATTATCACGTGAAGTAAACACCTTCAACGCAAGTACGGGACTAGCGTTTGATAATGGCGTCAGTTTACAACTTTGGGTGCGAAACTTAACCAACGATGAGTATCTGTTGTCAGCATTCCCACCTCCAATTCAAGCGGGCAGCTTTAAT
This sequence comes from Shewanella sp. 11B5, assembly GCF_002836795.1. Classification (NCBI taxonomy): domain Bacteria; kingdom Pseudomonadati; phylum Pseudomonadota; class Gammaproteobacteria; order Alteromonadales; family Shewanellaceae; genus Shewanella; species Shewanella sp. 11B5. The sequence continues at coordinate 2,119 of NZ_PJAP01000612.1, forward strand.
GGTTATCCAAATCAACCACGTACCTTTGGAGCCAATATTTCGTACCAATTTTAGCTAGCTAAACAGTCTGCTGTGACGGTAATACCGCTTTATTGCCACTGCAGACTTTTTTATTAACATCAAGATTAAGCAACTGATTTATATCGCAATAACGGTATAAACTCACTATCAATAAAACAATAAGAGTGTCCTATATGTCTATAGAATCAATATTAAAAAACCGTTACTCAGCACGCGCCTTTCTCGACAAACCGGTTGCCAAGGAAACCTTGGATTTGATTTTTGCCCATGCACAGCTTTCTCCTTCCAATTGCAATGTGCAGCCATGGCAAACTTGTGTGGTTTCGGGTCAGACAAAAGACACATTAAAGCAAAAATTTATGCAAACTCTCATGAGCGGTGCTTCACCTAATCCTGATTTTAATTGGTTACCGCAATATCAAGGCGTACATCGTGACCGCCAATTTGGCTCAGCAAATGCCTTATACAGCTCAATTGGTGTCGCACGTGAAGATAAAAAAGCCCGCCAAATGGCGATGGTGCGTAACTGGCAATTTTTTGATGCGCCACATGCGGTATTTTTCACTATGGATAAATACTTAGACATTATGGGCGCTGTTGATTTAGGCATTTATGCTCAGACCTTGTCATTAATTATGGCTGATCATGGCATATCTAATTGTATGCAAGGTGCATTAGGACAATTCCCTGACCCAGTACGAGAAATACTAAACCTCCCAGACGAGCGCGGTATTTTGTTTGGAATGTCATTTGGTTATGCCGATGACAGTGCAGCGGTAAACAATACCCGTACCGATCGTGAACCCATTGAAAACGCAGTGGCATTTTTCGATTAACCAGTCATGACTAATGAGATTGAATATGAAGCTAGAGCATAAAAACATTTTAGTGGATAACGTCAATATTCATTACGTTGAATCTGGACAATCCACTGATGAAACGGCATTAAGACCGACAATTATTTTTCTACATGGATTTCCTGAATACTGGGGAACATGGTCAGCCCAACTCAATTTTTTCTTACCACATTATCGTGTTATCGCACCTGACTTACCGGGATACAACTTAAGCGACAAACCCGACGATGTTAGTTTTTATGCTGTACCCAATCTTATCGGCTTTATGGCCAAGTTTATTGCTGCAATTAGCCCTACTCAGCCTGTTATTTTAGTCGCACATGATTGGGGCGGCGCTATCGCCTGGCCATTAGCGGCGTTTCATGCTCAGTTAATCAGTAAGCTGATAATTGTTAATGCTGCCCACCCAAGTACTTTCACTCGCGAGATGATGAACAATCCACTGCAACGCAAAAAAAGTGCTTATATTCATCAGCTAATTAGCGCGTCGGGTGAGTCACTATTAACGCAAGATGATTATCGCTATTTAAGTGAAGACATCATGGTGAGTACAAACCCAAGCGTGTTTACCGCCGATGTAAAAGCACGTTATAAACAAGTTTGGGGTCAACAAGGTGCAATAAATGGCATGTTGCAATATTATCGCGCTATGCCACAACTGGCAGAAAATGACACAGATAATCAACGTTGCAAGGTAACAGCTGCATCATCTCTAGACACATCAGCTACTCAGAATGACACAACTAAATCGAGTCCCGTTAAACAAGCATCGCAGCTTAAAGTACCCAATATACGGATTAATGTTCCAACATTGATTTTATGGGGCGAACAAGAC
>NZ_PJAP01000613.1:0-3830 GCF_002836795.1 Shewanella sp. 11B5
CAGGTGATGAAGGTAAATTATTCGGATCAATTGGCAACCGTGATATCGCTGATGCAGTTACTGCAGCTGGCGTAGCACTTGCTAAATCTGAAGTTCGTTTACCTTTAGGTGCTTTACGCACTACTGGTAGCTTCGAAATTGAAGTTCAAGTGCACGCTGAAGTTAAAGCTGTAGTTAAGATTGCTATTGTAGCAGAAGCTTAATTACTGTTTAGCTCCATAAAAACACCGCCTCCGGGCGGTGTTTTTTTATGTCTGCAATTTAATCCCTATCTTTATTAACACGATATGTTTTAAGCCGTGCAGCTAATCGTTTGGGATCTTTCAATGCCAGAGAATATTCCAGTGAACCTCTATTTGATGGTCACTGGAATATTGTTTACCAGAGTTAGTTTGGCTCTTTTTCAGTCGCTGCTTTAGGGGGTACTACTACAGCCGCTTTGGCCGGTACTTTCGTTGCAACTTCTGCCGTTGCTTCAGGTGCGACAACCGTTACTGCTTCAGTCGTCGCTTTGGCTGGAACTTCAGTCGCAACCTTAATTGCAACATCGGGCGCTACTCCAATTACCGCTTTGGCTGGTGTCTCAGTTGCCACTTCTGGGGCGACAACCGTTATTGCTTCCGTCGTCGCTTTGACAGGAACTTCAGTCGCAACCTCAATTGCAACATCGGGCGCTACTTCAATTACCGCTTTGGCTGGTGCCTCAGTTACCACTTCAGGTGCGACTACTGTTACTGCCTCAGTCGTTGCTTCGGTAGGCATTTCAGTTACAGCTTCAGTTGCTACCTTTGCTTCTCCTTTAGTCTTGCTCACTAAGGTTAACTCTTTTATCAAATTATCAGCGTGATCAACTTTATCCATCATCCACAAAATGTAACGAATATCGACATGTACGGCACGGGTAATCGTCGGGTTAAAAAACCAATCTTTAGTGATAGCTTCGTAAGTTGAGTCGAAGTTAAGACCAACTAACTCACCTTTACCATTTAATACCGGTGAACCTGAGTTACCACCAGTAGTGTCAGCACTTGATAAAAAGTTAACCGGTACAGAGTTAAAATCGGCCGGTTTGTCTAAACAAGACATAAATTGACAACTGCTTTGCTGCTTATATACCGATGTAACGCGATGTTTACCTAAGTCATCAGCTTTAATCGCCGTCAACAGTTTCGCTGGAGCATTGTAAGGTGCTTCGCCAGTATTTTTGGCTAGGATGCCTGCTAAGCGAGTAAATGGTTGCTTGTATAATGCGTCTTTAGATTGATAGCCATCAACCATGCCGTAAGTAATACGTAATGTGCGGTTAGCATCTGGGTATACAGGCCAGTTATTTGATTTGTAATAATCAATAATCGCCTTCATATATTCAGGACGAACAGATGACAGCTTGCCTGCAAGTAGCTTTTCACTCTTTTCCAATGCCATGTTAGTGTCATGAATAGCCACCGCTAAACGAATAAACGGGTCATCACTAACTTCAAAGTCTTCAGCTCTTTTACTCATCCACGCCAGACGTTTAGCTTGGTCGGTGAGTTCTGTTAATGCATACAAACCTTCCACTTTTGATTCTAGCTGTTCAAAATTGTCTGAGCTGCTTAAGGCATTATCAAACACTTCAGTTTTTAACGGTTGTCTTACATAGGCTTGTAAGTCTTGTAGCCATAAAATTTTATCGACCACGGGATCGAAGCTGCTATCGATACGTTTAAGTGCTGCTTTAAACATTTTCATATCGCGAAGCTGAAACCCTGACTCACGTTGGTCATTAGGTTTCTTTCTTTCTTTAGCTAAACGGTACAGTTTGCTGGCAGCCTGAAGCATTTCGCTTGATTGAGCATTTTTAAAGAAATAATTGGTTTGCATCTGCTGATGTTTTTCAGCAAGTAGTGCTTCAAGATCGCTGATGAGATTTTGGTTCGCGCCAGGATCTTTTTTAAGCCAAGCGAGAAAGTCATTTTCGCGTTGCTGTTTAATACCGACAATATCAGTAGCGTTAAAGCCATCTAATAAGCCATTCAGTTTTTTCATCCGGTTAGCCATGGAAGCCATCGTGCCGGCATATTTAAGTGCGATATCTTTATCTACATCGCCCATCAAGGTAATAGTATCAATTTGCAACTGGTAGCGTTTTGCGTAGGTTGGATATATCCAATCACTGGCAAACTGTAACTCGCTGGTTAAGTTGTAACGGCTGGTAGAGCCAGGGTAACCAGCCACAAAAATACCATCGCCAGCTTTTACACCGTCTGCGTTTACTTTTAAGTAGCTTTTAGGCTGGTATGGCACATTGCCTTTTTTAAACGTTGCAGGCTTACCGTCTTTACCCACATAGGCGCGTAAAAAGGTAAAATCGCCTGAATGACGAGGGTATTCATAATTGTCGATATCGCCGCCAAAGCCGCCAACACTTTTGGGTGGTGCATACACTAAGCGTACATCTCGAATGATTAACTGTTTAGTTAAATAATATTCTAAGCCGTGGTGAAAACTGTTAACCGAGCAACGGTAGTTGTCATCAGTTTCGCAAACTTTAATTAATGCTTTTTTATTTGCTTGGATATCTTCAAAGCGTACCAAAGGTTCTGTGCTTAAGTTAGCCATAACGCTATCGGTCACGTTGGTAACTTCTTGGGTAATGTATAAGCGTTCGTTTGGCCCTGCAGAAGGTTCTTCCGCTTGGGTGTTTGCTAAAAAGCCATCAGCGAGGTAATTATGTTCTTTTTTGCTGTTATATTGTATGCCGCGATAAGCACAATGATGGTTTGTGACAACTAGGCCTTGGGGGGATACAAAACTGGCGGTACAATACCCCAAACTGACGACAGCATTCATTGGGTACTGTCCTAAATCGGCCAGTTGTGATGCGGGAATATCAATACCACGTTGCAGGAGTTTGTCGGCAATGGATGGCATTTGATACGGCTGCCATTGGCCTTCATCGGCAAAGGCTAAACCAGATGTCAGCACAAGTGCTGCAACGAATGCGGTACGCATGTATTTTCCTTAAATAATTATTTTATGTCCGTTAAACGGAGCTGTTATTCTAGTTGGTAATGACGGCAAATTAAGCTAGACCACGGTGTTATACCATATTTTATAAAGTCGTTGGAAATTGGGAGTGTTAATGTCACAGCAAGGTGCTTTTAAAGCAAGAAACAGGCAAAAAGATGTAGAAGTTAATGCATTAAAGTTGCCGCCACATTCGATTGAAGCAGAACAATCCGTTTTAGGTGGATTGATGCTAGATGCTGAAGCGTGGGATCGTGTTTCTGAAGCGGTTGTGCCAGAAGATTTTTATTCTCGTTCTCATCGAATGATTTTCACGGCTATGCAACGTTTAATGGAGTCGGGCCAACCGCTGGATTTAATTACCGTATCCGAACAGCTCGAAATTGAAGATCAATTAGACGATGCAGGCGGCTTTGCTTACTTAGGCGAAATTGCCAAAAATACTCCTAGTGCCGGTAATATTTTATCTTACGCAGACATTGTGCGAGAACGTGCCGTAGTACGTGACATGATTGCCGTTGCCCACGAAATTGCTGATGCGGGTTATAACCCAGAAGGCCGTGATTCAAGTGCATTATTAGATTTGGCTGAAACCAAAGTCTTTAAAATCGCAGAAATGCGTACCAATGCTAATGAAGGCCCGGAAAACATTAAAAGCATTCTTGAAAAAACCGTTGATAGGATTGAGCAGCTTTATAACAATCCTCATAACGGTGTTACAGGTGTTTCAAGTGGTTTTAATGATTTAGATAAAATGACCGCAGGCTTTCAGTCTGGTGACTTAATTATTGTTGCCGCGCGTCCTTCTATGGGGAAAACCA
>NZ_PJAP01000614.1:0-3828 GCF_002836795.1 Shewanella sp. 11B5
AGAGTGCCGCCATTCGAGGATCATTTCGCACCTCAAAGGTCAACTTATAACCATCCATTTCGGGCATTTCGGCATCGGTAATCATCATTAGCAATTCATCGGCAACCTGTCTGCCTTCATCAGCCCATGATTGTAATAATTGCAAAGCTTGTAATCCATCTGAAGCTTCAATAATCTCTATGCCAAGTTGATTGAGAGTGTCTCTTACTTGTTTGCGCGCCGTAGATGAATCATCAACAATTAATATCTTACGACCAGGCATATAAGAAACGAGTGCTTCATCTAACACACCGTCAGATAACTTCACGTCGTAATCAATAATCTCAGCTAATACCTTCTCAACATCAATAATAGACACTAATCGTAAGTGCCCTTGGTCTTCTATTTTCGTTATTGCTGTTAAGTAATTATGTCCACCAGTGGTTTTAGGAGGCGGCATAATATCACTCCAGCTCATGTTAACGATATTCTCGACTTTACCGACTAAAAAAGCCTGCACACTGCGGTTATACTCGGTAATAATCAAGTTACAATCGTCATTTACGGGCATCGGCGAGAAACCAATCGCTTCTCGTAAATTAATCACCGGGATAGACATGCCTCTAAAGTTAGCGACGCCATAAACATTATGATTACTGCCGGGTAAATTATTTAAGGGTGGTAACTTAACCACTTCTTTGATTTTAAATACATTAATGGCAAACAACTGGGTTGAGTTAATGCGAAATAACAACAATTCTAAACGGTTTTCGCCAACTAACTTAGTTCTTTGATCTACCGTATCTAGCACTTTTCTCATTAACAGGTCCCACCTAAAAACATACAAACAACATAAAAGATGCATTATCATTAATAAGCATAATTATACTTAAAAAATATTATTAAACAGTGTTGGATCAGGATTTATCCCACAAAAATAAAAAATATCTATAAACAAGATCGAAAAAAAACCTAAATATCTAAGATGTTTATTCAAGACTCAAACTATCTCATCTCTTAAATGCCCTACTAAAAGACTACACCGATGAAAAGACTCCAGAGACAACTACATCAATTTATCACGATATTTCAACACTGATCCAGTGAGACTTAAACTTGATAGATGTACCTGTTGTTGTAAACCCATTTACCTCAATCAATGCTTAAGATGTAAATATGAATAACCCTTGTTGAAACTGCATTTGAGCGCAACATGCCATACATAAAAGCATAATTTTATTTAGCTTATTTAGACCACAACGGAAGGTGATCATTTACCTGCTTGTATGCGTATAACACTATAGATTATTCGCTAAAAGTCATTCAGGTGCCGTTATGATTATCCCACTATTCCCTTTATCGATATGCTTGTTACCTCAAGGATATACCCAGCTACGAATTTTTGAACCTAGATATAAACGGTTAGTATCAGAATCGCTAAAAAGTGGTGTTGGTTTTGGTTTGTGTATGTTGGCTGATGATAAAAAAACCATATTACCCATGGGGACATTAACCCAAATCATCGACTTTGAAACGCTTGAAGATGGCTTGTTAGGTATTAGTGTGCAAGGGCAAAAGACGTTCATTATAAATAATGTCAGTGTTGATAGTGACGGTTTAAAGCGCGCCGATGTCAGCTTAATTGATTCTTGGCCACGCGATATCATTGAACCACAAACGGGACAGACAGGCATTAGCACTGATGTGCGTAAAAAAGATAAAGCACTTAGTCACACGTTAAAGCAAATTTTACAGCAATACCCACAGCATCTTGCTCACTACTGTGAAGAGAACTTCAACGATATTGCGTGGGTTTGTCAGCGATGGCTTGAAATTATTCCATTGAGTGCCAAAGAAAAATATCAGTGTATCAATAGCCATGATCATCAATTAGCAAAATCATTCTTAGCCGATATTATAAAATAATACATAACAGTGATCCGAACGCAAAAATGCCACGTATTAATTAATGATACTGCAGCTTGTTTGAGCTCAGGATGGCCACAGCATAATGAGGTAATATTTTATGCTCAATGAGTTATTTATTGGATGCGGGTGAAATAATGGAAAATTTTCAATCACAAAGCACACAAAGTCGTTATGATAAGGGGCATCTTGCAAAAAGATCCCTAATTAAACTAAGCGGTGCTATGAAATCAAACGAACCCAATCCAATGGCTGATGAGCTGGCGTCATTAATGACGCAGGTGGCTAATGATCGATGCAAAACATCTTTTGCAAAACTTTTTTCGCATTTTGGCCCAAAAATTAACTCTTTTGGTGTCCAGCGCTTAAGCCAACAGGGCTTAGCCATGGATTTAGTGCAAGAGACAATGACTAGAGTATGGACAAAAGCCCATCTATATAACGCAGAGAAAGCAGCGGTAAGCACTTGGGTATTTACCATCATGCGTAATCAATGTTTTGACATGCTTCGTAAAGTACAACACAACCGTGAAGATTCTTTCGGTGATGATATTTGGCCTTTATTTGAGTCTGACGAATCTGAAAGCAACGACAATGATTTTTTATTATCGGCCAGTTTATTGCAGCATGTAGAAGAATTACCCCCTCTTCAGCGCCAGGTAGTACAAGGTATTTATATGCAAGAGCTTACTCAACAAGAGTTAGCGGACAAACTTAATATTCCAATTGGAACGGTTAAATCACGACTTAGACTCGGGTTAGAAAAATTAAAAAGCTTTATGGAGAAACACTATGATTAATTACCACCCAGATCAGCATTTGCTGTCTCTCCATGCTAAAGGCGAGTTGCCGCTATCTATGTCGATTGCTATCTCCGCCCATGCTGAATTGTGCCCTCATTGCCAGCAACAACTTGACCAGATGACTATTGCGTTGTCTGAACAACAGTTTGAGTCAGCAGTAAAAACTCAGTCGGTAGACACTAATGATAATCATCAATTAGACGCACTACTCGAGCAGCTATTAAATTCGACCTTAGACACTTTAGAGATTGAACAGGCTAGTACGATTGATACGATTGAAGATAACAGCGTTAGTATTAAAGGTCAGCATTATCCTCTGCCTAAGGTATTTCGTAAGCAAATTAATGCTTCTTGGCAAGGTATTGGTAAAGTCAGCCGCTTGAGACTCGATACTGGAGAGCCACAAGCAAGAGCAAGTTTGTTGCATATCGCAGCCAATGGTGAAATTCCTGAACACACACACAAAGGCGCAGAGCTAACATTACTGCTCGCTGGTGAGTTCAGCGACTGTTACAACACCTACAAGCCAGGTGATTTTATGCTGCTTGATAAAGAGCACCAACATTCACCAAAAACACTTGAAGGTTGTTTGTGCTATACCATTGTTGATGCTCCGTTATACTTCACTAAAGGTTTCAGTAAGTTACTAAACCCAATTGGCGATTTACTTTACTAAGCATTACGCTAGTTGCTTAAAATGTTAACGACTAACGTAATGTATAGACAATTTGGCCGCTATTTATCATTAAGTTGTACCATTTGATAAGGGATGATGACTGATTCATCATCATCCCTTTTACACCATAGACATCCGAGCAATGCAAAATTTGTCGATAATTCATCACTAACCGCTATTTTTTAATAGAAAACAGCATTAATTTGATTAAAATTTGAAAAAGACTATTGCCATATGCAAACACTCAGTATATTATCCACACAGATTTAGTTTTCTTGTTAATTTTGGTTACCTACCTGTAAGTCTGCTCAACTTCACTTCGTAAATAAACCCAAGACAAGCTTCTGTACATCGTTTTTGATTTCAATTGATTTCTGTTGATATGATAATTTAAATTATATTCACGTAATCTTGTTGTCATAAAACTATGTTCAACTTACAAAG
>NZ_PJAP01000615.1:0-3822 GCF_002836795.1 Shewanella sp. 11B5
GTGATGATTGCCGCTAAAGGTGGTGGGTCGGAAAACAAATCAAAAATGGCCATGCTTAACCCGTCTGACGATATCGCAGCTTGGGTAGAAAAAACATTACCGACAATGGGCGCGGGTTGGTGTCCACCGGGTATGTTAGGCATCGGTATTGGCGGCACCGCTGAAAAAGCGGCTGTATTAGCCAAAGAATCATTAATGGACCCTGTTGATATTCATGAGTTGATGGCTCGTGGTGCAGAGACCACAGAAGAAAAGCTTCGTTTAGACATTTTTGAACGGGCAAATAACTTAGGCATAGGCGCTCAAGGTTTGGGCGGATTAACCACAGTATTAGACGTTAAAATTAAATCGGTACCGACTCATGCAGCGTCTAAACCGGTCGTGATGATCCCTAACTGTGCGGCTACGCGTCATGTGCATTTCCATCTAGATGGCACCGGCCCAGTCGATTTAGTACCACCATCGTTATCTGATTGGCCTGAAATTACTCGTGAAGCGGGTGAAAACACTCACCGTGTGAATTTAGATACTGTCACCCAAGCTGAAATCGAAACCTGGAAGAGTGGTGATACCTTATTACTCAACGGTAAAATGCTGACTGGCCGTGATGCTGCTCATAAGCGGATTCAAATGTTACTTGAGTCTGGTGAAGGTTTACCAGCCGGTGTCGATTTTACCGGTAAGTTTATTTATTACGTTGGCCCAGTCGATCCAGTCGGTGATGAAGTGGTTGGCCCTGCAGGCCCAACAACGGCAACTCGTATGGATAAGTTTACTGACATGATGTTAGACCAAACAGGCCTAATGGGCATGATTGGTAAATCTGAGCGAGGCCCTGAAACGGTTGCTTCAATTAAAAAGCACAAAGCAGTGTATTTAATGGCTGTTGGCGGCGCGGCATACCTAGTGTCTAAAGCGATTAAGAAATCACGTGTTGTCGCATTTGAAGATCTAGGCATGGAAGCGATTTACGAATTTGATGTGCAAGACATGCCAGTGACCGTGGCGGTTGATACCAATGGTGTTAATGCACACGAAACTGGCCCAGCGATTTGGAAAATTAATATCGCTAACAGCAAAGCTAACAAGTAAGCCATCGATAACATTGTGCTTACACATAAGCGATAAGTGTCAATGTGATTAAACGCTCGGGTTTACAGCTTTTTACAAAAGGCTTGTTGCCTGAGCGTTTTGCTTTGGTTAGTCTGCAATATACATTTTATGATTACGTTTGATATTGGCTGTTTTTGCGGCCTAAACGTAATACGTTTTACTTAAATAACTGAGACATGATAACAATGAAAAAGTCTTCTGTATTATTCGCACTGATTGCTGCTGGCATGGCAACATCAGTGTCTGCGGCTGAGCCCGCAGCTTTTAATGTTCAACAACTGGTTAACTTAAATAAGTTGCATTCAGCAGCCGTATCAAATGATGGTAAAACCATGGTATACGGCGTAAAAGTGGTTGATGATAAAGGCGAGGGCAACTCAGATCTTTATCTTCTCGACTTGAACGATAAAAATGCTAAGCCAAAGCAACTTACTTCGGCTGCAGGCACTGAACACGATGTCAGCTTTTCGCCAGATGGAAAATCTATTTATTTCCTCGCCAGTCGTTCTGGTACCAGTCAATTGTATCAATTGGCCCTTGATGGTGGAGAGGCTATTGCGGTTACTGATTTACCGTTAGATATCAATGGCTACAAATTGTCTAACGACGGTAAGCAAGTCGTTATGACGTTGCGGGTATTTCCAGAGTGTAAAGACTTAGCCTGTTCAAAAGACAAGTTTACTGCCGAAGCTGAACGTAAAAGCACTGGCCGCGAATACAAGCAGTTGATGGTACGCCATTGGGACACGTGGGAAGACCACGCACGTAACCATTTGTTTGTAGCCTCGCTTAATGGCAACAAAATTACCACCGCGACAAACGTTACAGCTGGCCGTGACACTGAAACACCGCCTAAGCCATTTTCTGGTATGGAAGAGGTCACTTTTACTGCAGACGGTAAGTACGTTGTTTATAGCGCTAAAGCGCCGAGCCGCGATCAAGCTTGGACAACTAATTACGATTTATGGCAAGTGCCTGTAGCTGGCGGTGAAACGGTTAACTTAACCCCAGAAAACCAAGCATGGGATGCCCAGCCAACGTTCTCTGCAGATGGCCGTTATCTTGCCTATTTAGCCATGAGCAAGGCGGGTTACGAAGCTGATCGTTACCGTATTATGTTACGTGACAATGTTACTGGCCAAGAAAAAGAAGTTGCACCATTGTGGGATCGCAGTGCGAGTTCATTGAACTTTAGTGCCGATGGCCGTACTTTGTATGTGACAGCACAAGATCTTGGGCAAGTGACCATTTTTGAAGTGAACACACAGTTTGGTGATGTTCGTCCTATTTACAACCAAGGTAGTAACAGCCTAGTGGCTGTGACCAGTAATCGTCTTATTTTCAAGAAATCATCATTAGTTGAACCTGGCGATTTATTCAGTGTGTCACTAGAAGGTGAGCAACTGAAACAGCTAACCAACGTCAACAGTGAAAAATTAGCTGACATTAAGTTTGGTGATTTTGAACAGTTCAACTTTAAAGGTTGGAATGACGAAACCGTTCATGGCTATTGGATCAAACCCGTTAACTATGAAGAAGGTAAAAAATACCCAATTGCTTACCTTGTACACGGCGGTCCACAAGGCTCATTTGGTAACAGTTTTAGCAGCCGCTGGAATGCTCAATTATGGGCTGGTGCAGGCTATGGCGTCGTGATGGTCGACTTCCATGGTTCTACTGGTTATGGCCAAGCGTTTACTGACTCTATTGGCAAGGATTGGGGCGGAAAACCGCTTGAAGATCTTAAAAAAGGGATGGCAGCGGTTACCACACAGCAACCTTGGTTAGATGCTAATAATGCATGTGCACTGGGCGGTTCCTACGGTGGCTATATGATGAACTGGTTCCAAGGCAAATGGAACGATGGCTTCAAGTGTCTAGTCGACCATGCTGGTTTGTTTGATATGCGTTCTATGTATTACGTCACAGAGGAATTGTGGTTCCCTGAATATGAATTCGGTGGCCCATACGATCAAAACAAAGAACTATATGAAAAGTTTAACCCAGTAAACTATGTTGAAAACTGGAAAACACCAATGCTCGTCATCCATGGTGAAAAAGACTACCGTGTTCCTTATGGTCAAGGCCTTGCTGCATTTACCTTTATGCAGCGTAAAGGTATTCCTTCTGAGCTATTGGTATTTCCTGATGAGAATCACTGGATTTTAAATCAAGATAACTTACAGCTATGGTACAAGAATGTATTAGGCTGGATGGATCGTTGGACAGCGCAATAGTGTTTGTACTTTCTCTGTAGAAGACATGTTAAAGCCAGTACTAAAAAAATGGCGTAGTCCTCAACACAGATTTACCTTCATAAGTTAATTAAAAGAGATGTTGCTACTGGCAACATCTCTTTTTTGTTCCTAAGCTATTGTAGCTTCGGATATTGTGGCTCAAGCCAATCGCAGTTTTACCAGAGGCAATGAGTTATTCATTAATCAAGATGATACTCAAGTCAATATCTACACTGTTTACTCATAAAAATAAAACTACATTCTGTTGAAAATAAACTGACCAGTAAAGCGAGCACTTTTGTGAGAAATAAAAAATCCGCTATCGTTAGTATTTTTCATCATAAGGCTATTCTTATTTTGTTGATTAATATGTAGGTTAACCACAGGAAAACAAGATTTTAAGTCCTGCTGTAGGTTAAATCATCATATTGATGCTAATTAGAACAGACTGGTGAAATAAAATAACTAAAAA
>NZ_PJAP01000262.1:0-15941 GCF_002836795.1 Shewanella sp. 11B5
AACCCTTTAGCTGGCGAAGTCGTGATCTCTGGTGCAAAAAACGCAGCATTGCCAATTTTAATGGCTGGTGTATTAGCTGAAACAGATTTTATTGTCTCAAATGTGCCTAGCTTACGTGACGTGATCACTAGCTGTGAACTCCTTCGCTGTTTAGGCGCAGAGGTTGAAGACTTGGGCGGTAGCCGCATTCGTATTTCAACCACCAATTTAAATGAATACTGCGCCCCTTATGACTTAGTCAAAACCATGCGTGCTTCTATTCTTATTTTAGGTCCATTGCTTGCCCGTTATGGAACTGCAGATGTTTCTTTGCCTGGCGGCTGTGCTATTGGCGCACGTCCGGTGAATCTGCATTTACATGGCTTAGAGTTAATGGGAGCTAAGATTGAAGTCAAAGAAGGCTACATTAAAGCGCGCGTAGATGGCCGTTTAAAAGGCGCGCATATCTTTATGGATATGGTCAGTGTCGGCGCCACTGAAAACTTGCTTATGGCCGCAGCGTTAGCGGATGGCACCACAGTGATTGAAAATGCTGCCCGTGAGCCTGAAGTCACTGATTTAGCACATTGCTTAATAGCTATGGGTGCAAAGATCACCGGTATTGGTACAGCAACCTTAAAGATTGAAGGGGTTGAACGTTTATCGGGTTGCGAATATCGCGTTATGCCTGATCGGATCGAGACTGGTTCATTCCTCGTTGCTGCTGCTGTAACTCGTGGCAAAATTCGCTGTGTATCAGCAGACCCTAGTGCATTAGAAGCGGTATTATCAAAGCTTGAAGATGCGGGTGCTGAGATCACTACCGGCGAAGATTGGATTGAGCTTGATATGAAAGGTCAACGTCCAAAATCAGTTAATATTAAAACGGCACCATATCCTGCATTTCCAACCGATATGCAAGCGCAATTCTGTGTGTTGAATGCTCTAGCTGAAGGTACTGGCCGTGTTACTGAGACGATTTTCGAGAATCGTTTCATGCACGTTCCTGAACTCATTCGTATGGGTGCGGACATTGAACAGGAAGGCAATACTTGTATTATTCATGGTATTGATCGTTTAAATGGCGCGCAAGTGATGGCGACAGATTTACGTGCATCTGCCAGCTTAGTCATTGCAGGCTTAATGGCTGAGGGAACGACAACTGTGGATCGTATCTACCATTTAGATCGTGGTTACGAGCACATTGAAGCTAAGTTCCAAGGCTTAGGTGCTGAAGTCGTACGAGTTAAATAGCTGGTGTGAAATAACATAACTCAAATGCAGTAGTCATAAACATTACTGCTGACGCATAAAAAAAGCCATTCATTTGAATGGCTTTTTTGTCTGTGAATATTTGCGTTTACTACTCTGCTGCAGGGACTTTTTCTGAAATAATCACCGGTAATGTTTGCTTTTTACCTTCACGAATAATGGTCATATTGACTTTAGTCCCCGGCGTGGTTTCTGCAATTCTGTCCATTAACATTTCAACACCAGGAACATCTTCGTCATTATATTGAGTAATAACATCTCTAGGTGATAAGCGTGCACGTGCAGCCGGTCCATCAGGATCAATACCCGTAACCAACACACCTTTTAAATCAGGCAAGTTGAGTATCTGAGCCATTACAGGGTTTAACGGCTCACCCGAAATTCCTAATGCGCCACGAATAACCCGGCCATGCTTAACCAATTTATCCATAATACTGTGGGCTAATTTAATTGGAATCGCGAAACTAATCCCATTGCCACCATTATCACCACCCACTTGGAATGCGGCAGTATTAATGCCAATTAATTCACCACTGGTGTCGATTAATGCGCCGCCAGAATTGCCTGCATTAATGGCGGCATCAGTTTGTAGAAAGTCTAAGTAACCTGAACTTAAGCCGTTACGTCCTGTTGCACTGATAATCCCTTGGGTAATGGTTTGGCCAATATTATAAGGATTGCCAATGGCCAATACCACATCACCTACTTGGGCGAGCTTATTAAGATTAATCGGCACGATTGGTAAATTGTCACCTTCAATCTTGAGCACTGCTAAATCAGTTTCGGGATCTGAACCAACCACTTCAGCAGTAAATTTGCGCCCATCTTGCAGTGCAATCACAATCTCATCAGCTTTTTTTATCACATGGTAATTGGTTAACACATAACCTTCTTTACTCATTATGACTCCTGAGCCGAGGCCTTGAAGTGAGCTTGAATTGAGTGGATTATGTTGATCAATGCTAAGGCTATAAATATTCGCAACGGCAGGGGCTGCACGGCGGACCGCTTTAGCAAAAGATAATTCTGAGCCATTATTGCTTACATTCGTTAAGCTATGGTTGAGCGAGGAGTTTTGTGTCAAAGAGGTTATGGCTAAGAAAACAGCTGCCATGACTAGACCAAATACCACAGCTTTAGTTATATAGATGCAAGTGTCTTTTAGGTTCATGGCGTGAATAATTGTTAAAAAAAATGGCTGTTATATTAACATAGCTCAAAAAATTAAGCATCGACCAAACGTTTGCCGATGCTTAATTCCTTAACTGATATCACACTCAATAATCGAATGATTGTCATCGAGTGTGATCTAGTGGGGTGACGATACTAGCGTAAAACAAGATATAGCAAGTTGTTATCACGTAATATTTTTAGCGCGACAGAGCTTTGATTGTCTTTTAGCATTTCTTTTAATGCTTTCAGGCTGGTCACTTTGTTGCGATTAAGTCCCACTATTAAGTCGCCTTTCTGTAAACCACTCATTGCAGCTGGCGAGCCTTGAGCAATCTCAGTGATCTGGATGCCTTTCTTGCTGTCTTCTAAGGTTGCGCCTTGTAACATAGGGTGTACGTTACCCGCTTCTGCTTCGACTTTATCCGCTTCACCTAAAGTTGCTTTAATGGTCTTTTTATCACCGTCACGAATAATCCCAAATTCTACTTCAGCACCTGCGCCCATAGTGGCAACTTTTGCACGAAGTTCTTGGAAGGTTTTAATGCTACGGCCATTCAGGCTGGTAATAATATCACCCGCTTTTAGTCCGGCTTTGTCAGCTGCGCTCTTTGGCATGACTTCATTCACAAAGCCACCATGTTGAGTGTCTAAACCAAACGCTTTAGCGAGTTCATTATCAAGGTCTCGTCCTGATACTCCGAGCACGCCACGTCTTACTTCACCGTGTTCAATAATTTGCTCTACAAGGTTATTCACCATATTGGCAGGGATTGCGAAACCAATACCGACGTTACCACCATTAGGGGCGACAATGGCGGTATTAATTCCGATGAGTTCACCTTTTAAGTTAACTAATGCACCGCCCGAGTTACCACTATTTATAGCTGCATCGGTTTGGATAAAGTTTTCGAGCATTTCAATGCCTAAACCACTTCGGCCTAGCGCGCTGACTATCCCTGACGTGACGGTTTGTCCAAGACCAAATGGGTTACCAATGGCCACTGCAAAATCACCGACGCGAATTTCATCAGAATCAGTTTGTTTAATAGCTATTAAGTTTTTTGCTTCAATTTGAAGTAGGGCAATATCAGATTCTTTATCTGCACCGATTAGTTTTGCTTTAACTTCACGGCCATCATGTAAACCAATTTGGATATCGTCTGCACCATTGATTACATGGTTATTGGTAATGATGTAGCCTTTGTCTGCATCAATAATAACGCCTGAACCTAAACCTCTAAAAGGGCGTTCTTGAACTTGTTCTTGTGGTGCATTAGGACCAAAGAAGTAGCGAAACACATCCGGTACTCGTTGTTTTGAAACTTGGGTGCCCGATACTGCTACCGACACAACCGCTGGCGTTGTCCGTTCTAACATTGGCGCTAAGCTAGGAATGGCTTGCCCGTCGACGGCTTGTGGAATTGCAGCGAATGATAGCGCGGGTGTCATGGCTAACGATGCAGTTAATAACGCAGCAGAAAGTAAGCTTAATTTGGTTTTCATCTATGGATAGCTCCTGTATGCATTCAAGTTTGATAACATAAAATATGTGGCTTGATGGCATGATTTCAAAGTTAAATATCGTTAATCATTTTTGTTAGTGTGTTGCCGTGAGTTTGTTTGGTGATGTCCTAAAATGGTGGGCATGTCAGCACAATGATAAGCAAACAATAAGCAAATTTACGTTAATCAATCAGAGTAGTGGTCATCGTGTTAGTTCCATTTTTATTAACAAAGGTTAATTTGATCCGTTGAAGCCATTACTCGTATTGATTGTTTAATGTTATTATTCGCAGCAATTATTTGATGTAAGAGAGTCGTAATCGTGTCGCAGTTAACCCCTTGGCAGCATTATCAGCAAGACCTTACCCGAGATGATTTTTCACATGATGCCGCACAAGAACAAGCGGTTAAGTCACTACAACGAGTCTATGATGAATTAATTGTCGCGGCTAAACCTGCATCTAGCGTGAGTAAATTATTTAGCGCAATAGGAATCAAGTCGACACCTACACCAGTAAAAGGTTTGTATTTATGGGGTGGCGTTGGCCGGGGTAAAACCTATCTGATGGACACCTTTTTTGATGCATTGCCAACAGATCGAAAATTACGCGCTCATTTCCACCGCTTTATGCACCAAATTCATCATGACTTAGGTGAACTCAAAGGTGTGCAAGATCCTCTGCTTACTATTGCAAAAAAGATGGCTTCGCAATATCAAATTATCTGTTTCGATGAGTTTTTTGTGTCGGATATCACCGATGCCATGCTGCTAGGAACGTTATTTCAAGCATTATTTAAAGAAGGGGTTGCCCTCGTCGCTACCTCAAATATCATTCCTGATGAATTATACAAAAATGGCTTACAACGGGTGCGCTTTTTACCTGCCATAGCCTTGATTAACCAACACTGTGAAATCTTAAATGTTGATTCTGGAATTGATTACCGTCTGCGTACTTTAGAGCAGGCAGAGATTTATCATTATCCACTCGATGAACAAGCTGACATCAATTTATTACATTACTTTGACCAGTTGGCGCCGGAATCTGAAAAACTTACTGCTCCTATAGACGTTGATGGACGTGCAATTCGAATTCGTCAGCAGTCGCAAGGGGTGCTGTTAATCAACTTCCGCGATTTATGTGATGGGCCTCGCTCACAGCGTGACTATATGGAAATGGCTTGCCTCTATCATACTGTGCTGGTGAGTGGTTTAGAGCAAATGGGCTCACAGCAAACGGGTGATGATATTGCCAGACGCTTCTTGGCTATGGTTGATGAATTCTACGAAAGAAATGTCAAATTGATTATTTCAGCCCAAGTCGAATTGGAACATATTTATACCGATGGCCAGTTAAATTTTGAATTCAGACGCTGTCGTTCAAGGCTGATTGAAATGCAATCAAGAGAGTATCTGGCGCTGGAACATTTGCCTTAAACTTGTAAACGATACTTTTTGAAAAGTCGGGCATTTTTTGATCATCGCTCATTGAGTGATTTATTTGAAATATTATCAAAAAGCAGGTGATCTTTGCTGTGGCTTTGCGTATAATCTGCGACCTGCCCGCGTTAATCCGCCAATTTGGGCGGAAGTTGTAAGCCAATATTCATGTTCGAAGGGGCAAGAATCGGTAATTTTGTGTTGATTGCAACCTGCAGTCGGCATGTGAGACAGAAAATTAACTTTGGGTTTTTGTAATAATGAAGACTTTTACTGCTACACCAGAAACTGTAACTCGTGACTGGTTTGTTGTTGACGCTGAAGGCAAAACTTTAGGCCGTATCGCAACTGAAATCGCAACTCGCTTACGTGGCAAGCATAAGCCAGAATACACTCCACACGTTGACACTGGTGATTATATCATCGTTATCAATGCTGAAAAAGTGACTGTAACTGGTAATAAAGCTGCTGGTAAGATCTACTACTCTCATTCAGGCTTCATTGGTGGCATTAAGCAAATCAGCTTTGAGAAGCTTCAAGCTCATAAGCCTGAAATGATCATCGAGAAAGCAGTTAAGGGTATGTTACCAAAAGGTCCTTTGGGCCGTGCCATGTTCCGTAAGCTTAAAGTTTACGCTGGCACAGAACATAACCACGCTGCACAACAACCACAAGTTCTTGATATCTAAACGGGAGGAGTAAGCAAATGTCTGCAACTCAGTACTACGGCACTGGCCGTCGCAAAACATCTACAGCTCGCGTTTTCGCTAAAGCAGGTAGTGGCAATATCGTTGTAAACCAACGTCCTTTGGATGTATATTTTGGTCGTGAAACTGCTCGTATGGTTGTTCGTCAACCATTAGAATTAGTTGAAATGACTGATAAATTAGACATCTATGTAACTGTAAAGGGCGGTGGTACTACTGGCCAAGCTGGTGCAATTCGTCACGGTATTACCCGTGCATTATTGCAACTAGATGAAGCTTTACGTCCTACTCTACGTAGCGCTGGTTTTGTTACCCGTGATGCACGTAAAGTTGAACGTAAGAAAGTTGGTCTACGTAAAGCACGTCGTAAGCCACAGTTCTCTAAGCGTTAATTCGTTTTTTGGATTCAAAAAACCCAGCATTTGCTGGGTTTTTTATTGCCTAAAATTTATCGTGTAAAATGTGCTTTGTGTGTTAATGAGGTTGTATAGCATCAATGTGAATAGGCCAGAAACATCGGCTGAAAGGTACATAACCTGAACTTGAGATAACAAACGCCTCGCAAGCAGCCCTTTGTCTTGCTAACTGCGTTATTTTTACACAAGCAGGCTTGTAATAGGTCAGCCATTGGCGCGTCAATTCGTCTTGTTAGTAAGATAAATAACAAGTTTGATAGTGGTTAATGACTAAACTTTGATCTTTATAATTATATTCTCATCTCTTAACACTAGTTGAGGTTACATAATTAATGGAATTGGTATCAGTTAAAAAGAGGCTAAAACATGAATTTACCATTGTTAATGACCGCATTTGGCTTAGTTTTAATTATTGAAGGGCTTGGTCCGTTACTTTTTCCTAACAAGTGGCAAAAATATTTATTAGAGCTTTCTACACAAAAGCAAAATGTTCTCAGACGCTTAGGTGGATGTTTAGTTACTGCAGGAATTGTTTTATTGATTATTTTTTAATAAAACACTTGCCTATAACCCCCTAAAATCTGTTAAAATTCTATTTTATACCACAAGACGTTGCAGCTAATAATGGGCAAAAATGTAGTCGTACTCGGCACTCAATGGGGTGACGAAGGCAAAGGTAAGATTGTCGACCTTTTAACAGAACAGGCAAAATACGTAGTTCGTTACCAAGGCGGCCATAATGCCGGTCATACTTTGGTAATTGATGGTGAAAAAACCGTTCTTCATCTTATTCCGTCAGGCATTTTACGTGATAACGTAAAATGTATTATCGGTAATGGTGTGGTTGTTGCTCCTGATGCGTTGATGAAAGAAATCAACATGCTAAAAGGACGCGGCGTACCTGTCGAAGAACGTTTATTAATTTCTGAAGCATGTCCGCTTATCCTTCCATTCCATTGTGCATTGGATATTGCTCGCGAGAAAGCTCGCGGTAATCAAGCCATTGGTACAACGGGTCGTGGTATTGGTCCTGCATATGAAGACAAAGTATCTCGTCGCGGTTTACGCATCGGTGATTTGTTTAATGCAGAACTTTTTGCGACTAAGTTACAAGAAGTGATGAAATATCATAACTTCATGCTAACTGAGTACTACAAAGTTGAAGCCGTTGATTATCAGCAAACACTTGATGATGCATTAGCGATTGCTGATTATCTAAAAAGCATGTGTACTGATGTTAGTGAAATGCTTGATGTTGCGCGTAAAGCGGGTGAGCCAATTTTGTTTGAAGGCGCTCAAGGCACATTATTGGATATCGACCACGGTACTTATCCATTTGTGACTTCATCAAACACGACAGCTGGTGGTGTTGCGACTGGTTCAGGTTTTGGTCCTCGTCATTTAGACTATGTTTTAGGCATCATGAAAGCTTATACGACTCGCGTCGGTGCTGGTCCATTCCCAACAGAATTAGCCAATGAAATTGGTGATTATATTGGTGAGAAAGGCCAAGAGTTTGGTGCAACAACTGGTCGTAAGCGTCGTCCAGGTTGGTTGGATGCTGTGGCAATGCGCCGCGCAGTTCAAATCAACAGCGTTAGTGGTTTTTGTTTAACTAAATTAGACGTTTTAGACGGCCTAAAAGAAGTTAAAATTTGTGTTGGCTATCAATATGCTGATGGAACAGTTTCAAAGGTTACGCCTTTGGCTGCAGAAGGATATGATTTAGTTACTCCAATATATGAAACCATGCCTGGTTGGAGTGAAACCACTTTTGGTGCCACAACAATCGAGCAATTGCCTCCAGCGGCAATAAATTATATCAAGCGTCTCGAAGAGTTATTAGAAACGCCTATTGATATTATCTCTACTGGGCCGGACAGAAATGAAACCATGATTCTGGTTAATCCGTTCAAGTAAACTAAACAGGCCGCGATAAGCGGCCTTTTTAATGGGCGCAATTAACGGTAGTAACAGTTTCTATTCAAGAAATACGCTATACTGCCGATGGATAAGTCATGAAAGTGTCATCGAGAATCCTTATGTTGCGTATCTGTTTATTATTGTTGAGTGTGGTTTCGATCAATGTATTTGCGGTGACAGAAGCTGTCGATATCTATAGCGATCAACAATTGATTTCGCTCATCCGCTCAAATCAATATTTACAACGCGTAAAAGCAGATGACTGTCAGCTGGTTCAAGACATTGAAGCCCGTGCAGAAGTATTACAGCAACCCATGTATCAGTTTTTATGGGGCGAAATGCTTAATAATGGTGTTTGTGTCAAGGCTCATCCTTCTCGCGGCATGGCGCTACTGCAAACCTCAGCTGAGCAAGGTAGTGCAGAAGCGATGGTAAAATTGGCAGATTATTATTATCGCGGTAAACTAGTGATTAAAGATCCCAATCGTGCAGTGCAATACGTGTTGCCTGCTGCAGCGAACGGTGATTTAACCGCAAGAATGACACTGGTTCGTTTCTTTGGTGAAGGCTATGGAAGTCCTGCCGATTATGAACTTGGCTATCATTGGTTATATAACAGTATATTTGATGACGACGCCCAACAGAAAAAGGCCTCGTCTTTATTGCAGATGCTCGCTGCAAAAATGCCCGCCAGTATTGTGGCCAGGGCACAGCAGCCTCAGCTGTACAAACGTTAAAGGCTCCAAAATATGGAGCGAATTATTTGGAAATTGAATGATCAACGATCCTCATTTTGAGAGAGAACAAGACAAGTACGACAATCCTATTCCTAGCCGTGAGTATATTTTAGAATACTTGCGCGCCCAAAAGTCTCCTGTTACCCGCGATAAAATAGCTGAAGCATTATCCATTACAGATGAAGTGCCATT
The DNA here is from genome assembly GCF_002836795.1 of Shewanella sp. 11B5. Lineage (NCBI taxonomy): Bacteria > Pseudomonadati > Pseudomonadota > Gammaproteobacteria > Alteromonadales > Shewanellaceae > Shewanella > Shewanella sp. 11B5. Next base: position 9,341 of record NZ_PJAP01000262.1, read on the forward strand.
AGAGGCCCTACGTCGTCGTTTACGTGCAATGGAACGTGATGGCCAGCTAGTTTTTACCCGCGGTCAAAGTTATGGCTTACCTGAACGAATGGATTTATTGTCTGGTACCGTTTTAGGCCATCGCGATGGATTCGGCTTTTTTAAGCCAGATGAAGGCGGTGATGACTTATTTATTAATAATCGCGACATGCTGATGTATTTCCATGGCGATAAAGTGCTTGCTCAAAAAGCGGGTACCGATCGTCGTGGTCGTCGAGAAGCACGAATAGTCCGCTTAGTTCATGAGCGAACGGCTGCATTAGTTGGCCGTTATCATGTCGATGGCGGCATGGGGTTTGTGATTGCTGACGACAGACGCATCACCCAAGAAATATTAATCGCCAGCGAAGATACTCTAGGCGCGCGTGCCGGTGATGTTGTTGTGGTTGAGTTAACTCGTCGCCCTGGTCGTTTTGTTAAAGCTGCAGCGAAAGTGACCGAAGTCTTAGGTAAGACAATGGCACCGGGTATGGAAATTGAAATTGCATTACGTAATTATGATTTACCACATACTTGGTCAGCGATTATTGAGAAAAAACTCAAACGTATTCCTGATGAAGTTACCGAAGAAGATAAATTAGGTCGCGTAGATTTACGTCATTTACCGTTAGTCACTATTGATGGCGAAGATGCCCGTGATTTTGATGACGCGGTGTATGCTGAGGCAAAACCAAGTGGTGGCTGGCGTTTATGGGTAGCAATTGCTGATGTGAGTCATTATGTTCGCACTGATTCAGCCTTAGATACTGAAGCGCGCTCACGTGGTAACTCGGTATATTTCCCATCGCAAGTTATCCCAATGTTGCCTGAGAAAATATCTAATGGTTTATGTTCATTAAAGCCAAAAGTCGACCGTTTATGTATGGTCGCTGAAATGACCATTTCTGCAGCGGGTAAGTTATCTGGTACTAAGTTCTACCCTGCGGTAATGCACTCTCATGCACGTTTTACCTATACCCAAGTTGCCGACATGCTAGAAGGTGGCGCAATTGCTCCTGAGCATGAAGCACTATTCCCACATTTGTTGTGTTTGCAGTCGTTATATCTGATCTTAGATGAGCGCCGAGCAGAGCGTGGGGCAATTGCTTTTGAAACATTAGAAACCCAGTTCATTTTTAATGAGCAACGTAAAATTGATAAAATTGTCCCAAGAGGCCGCAATCAAGCACATAAAATCATTGAAGAATGTATGATTTTAGCCAATGTGGCGTCGGCGAAATTTGTTAAAAAACACAAAGGTGAAGTGCTATATCGTGTTCACGAAGCACCATCAGAGCAAAAACTGGCTAATTTTAAAGAGTTTCTTGCTGAGCGCGGTTTAAGCATGGATGGCGGATTAGAACCGACTCCGACTGACTATCAAAATCTGATGTTAAAAATTGCTGACCGTCCTGACTTTGAGTTAATTCAGGTGATGTTATTGCGCTCAATGCGCCAGGCCGTTTACAGCCCAGACAACGAAGGTCACTTTGGTTTGGCATTAGAAGCTTATTCGCATTTTACGTCGCCAATTCGTCGTTATCCTGACTTAGTTTTACATCGAGTGATCAAATATTTACTCGCTAAAGAGCTGGGTAATGCCAACGATAAATGGACTCAAGATGGTGGTTATCTCTATCAGATTGAAGAGTTAGATGCATTAGGTGAAGAATGTTCTACCACTGAGCGTCGTGCAGACGAAGCAACCCGTGATGTGAGTGATTGGTTGAAATGTGAATATATGCAAGATCACGTCGGCGACACCTTCGACGCGGTCATTGCCTCAGTCACTAGCTTTGGTTTATTTGTCAGATTAAACGAATTATTTATTGATGGGCTAGTACATATTTCAAGTCTTGCCAGTGACTATTATCAATTCGATCCAATGCGTCAGCGGTTAATTGGTGAAAATTCTCGCCAAGTATATCAAGTCGGCGATCCTGTGACGGTTAAAGTTGCGGCGGTGAATCTTGATGATCGTCAAATTGATTTATTGATGGTAGGTGACAACACTAAAGGTGCGGGTAAAACGGCGCGTAAAGGTAGCAAGCCTACAACCGCACGCCAGCGAGTCAATGCAGAAGGTGCTAAGTCAGCACGAGGTAAGTCATCTGTAAAGTCTGATAAGCCTAAAGCCAGCAAGCGTCGTTCAAGCGGAAAAGCTTCATCTCCAGCGGCAAAACCAGCGGCGGTAAAAAAACCTTCTGCAGTTGCACAAAAATCGGATGCAGCAAAACCAGATTCTAGCGTTAAGAAAAACCCTGCCAAGCGCAGCAAGAGAAAGTAATTAAATGAAAAAACAAGATACCATTTTTGGCATTCACGCCGTTCAAGCTTTGTTAGATAACAGCCCTGAACGTGTCATTGAACTTTGGCTGTTACAAGGCCGTGATGACGAACGCCTAACCCCATTAATTAATCTAGCGTCAACCTTTGGTACAACACTACAACGTGCTGCACGTAAAGTGTTAGATGACAAAGCGGGTAGCTCACAGCACCAAGGTATTGTGGCTCGCGTTAAGGCTGTTAAGCCTTTGACTGAAAAAGATTTAGATGAGTTACTTGATAAAACAGCAGTGCCTTTTTTATTGATTTTAGACGGTGTAACTGACCCACATAATCTTGGTGCATGTTTGCGTAATGCTGATGCGGCCGGGGTGCATGCGGTTATCGTACCAAAAGATAACTCAGTAGGGTTAACTTCAACCGTAAGCAAAGTTGCTTGTGGCGCAGCAGAAACCATACCGTTATTTCAAGTGACTAACCTTGCTCGTACCATGCGTCACTTGCAAGATAAAGGTGTTTGGATTGTAGGTACTGCAGGCGAAGCCGAGGGTAATGTATACCAAGCAGACCTTAAAGGGCCGTTAGCCATTGCTATGGGCGCAGAAGATAAAGGTTTGCGTCGCTTATCGCGCGAAGGTTGTGATTCACTCGTATCAATTCCAATGTCTGGAAGTGTGTCTAGTCTCAACGTGTCTGTTGCCACTGGTGTTTGCTTATTTGAAGCGGTTAGACAGCGTTTAGGCTAATCAACCATAGATTAGCTTTGCTGCTAGCTGTATAACAAAATAATACAATCAAAAAACGGCGATATTAATCGCCGTTTTTTATTATCTAAAGCTCAAGATATTGAGTGTTTTACAAACTGCTTTAACCTTTTTATTAATTCAAAGCGGCTAATGCGTTCAGTTTAAATAAGTGCACTTTATATATATATGCAGCTTAGATAATCAATTAACGTCTACCGATCTCATTATCGACATCTTCGTCATCCAATTCTTCATGCCCCAAACTGTCATCGTTTACTACGCTAGCATAAGCAGTATTATAACCTGCTTGCTCATCGGCATCTTCAAGCTCATCGTCGGTTGGATCTGGCACGCTATCAAATGCATCCTCGGAAGGATTGATCATTTGCTCGTTGACCATTTCAATATCCACACGTGGATCGAATGATGCCGCTAACGGTGAGCTGACTAAATCACCACCGGCCATAATGTAATCTCCAGTGGCTGTTTGCTCGGCTTTTTGGCGCAAATTAATCCACAGTAGTCTTACTAATAAGGTAAACGAACAGATTGCCATAAATCCATATAGCATTTGGTCACCCAAGACCTGCATTAAACCAGAAGCGACTAAGGGGCCAATACTTGCTCCAATACCAAAGGTCACTAATATGGTAGCCGACAGTCCTACTCGTTCGTGTTGATCTACCCGCGAGTTCGCTAAGGCCGTTGCTAATGGGTATAAGGTGAACGCCAAAATACCAAATAAACTGGTTAATATTAATGAATACACAGAGTGGAATGGAACGACCGTAATAATTAATACGATAACGCCCAATAATGTGCAGTTAATGCGAATTAATAAGCTGCGAGAAATAATGTCAGATAATTTACCCATTGGCCATTGGGCTAACAGCCCAGCAAAAATGGTACAAGACATGTAGAGTGCAACATGTTCAGGGTCAATGCCTTTGGCTGTGGCATAAGATGGCGCTAAACCATAAAAACAACCAACAATCATGCTTCCTAACGCTATTGTCGTTAAGGCTTGAGGTGCGCGTTTCCAATACAGACCCATTTGTAATGGCGCCGGAGTCAACGGTTCTGGGTGGATTCTGCGAGTGATTGAAATAGGCACAATGCATAATGCAAAGCATATGGCGATTAACAGCAGTGGTTCTATGCCTAAATCGGGATATAAGCTAATGGCTCCCTGGCCAGCCATTAACCCTAAGTAAGATACAATCATGTAACTAGCAAACACGGTGCCACGTTGACTATTTTCGGCCTGCTCATTGAGCCAGCTTTCTAACACCATATATTGGCACATCATTCCCATACCAACGGCAAGGCGCAATACTAACCATATGGTTAAGTTGTCGATTAAGGCGTGACCCAGTGCAGATGCTGTGACGATTCCAGCACAAGCAACAAAAGCTCGAATATGGCCCACTTGAGCGATAAGTTTATGGCCAACTTTGGAACCGCACACAAGACCAATATAGTAGGCAGACATCATGCCACCAATCCATATTTGTGGCACTTGCATAGTAGTCAGGCTTAAGCCCAAGTAGGTTGTTAGTAAACCTGCGGCAAGTACCATTAAAAAGGTGGTGCTATATAAGGATGCAAAACTGCGTAGCGGGCTGTCCATAACTGCGCCTTTATTGATTCAGTAGGGCTACGTTAGCCCTACTGATTGATTGTCTTGTTACGCTTCATTTGCGATCAATAATTATTGAAACGTGTACAACAAGTTGAATGTGGTGACGGTGTCGGTGTTTTTACTTTCATCAGGAACCACTTCAGTGTACTTGATGTTCATACCGATTTTAAATGCCCAATCTTGAATAAATGTATTTTTATAACTCATATCAAGGGTTAACGTGTTGTTATCTAAGCCTGTTTCAGCTGTTACGTCGGCATTGAAGCTAGTGTACTCTTGCAGTTTTACCGTATATTTAGCCGCTGAACGTAAAATTACATCACGGTTTTCATCAGGGTTTGGCTCGGCAATACTGGCTTGCGGTTGGTCATAACGATAACCTGGGCCAGCTTCAAGGCTCAATTTGGTTTTATAGTTTTTAATTAGGTCAAAACCATAACCAGTAGAAATAGTCGAAATTCGGGTATAAGAACCAAACTCGTTCCAGGTAAATTCACCACGACCAAACACATAACCACGTTCTAATTTATAGTTAGACTGTAAAAACAATTCGTACTTTTCCGCAGTAGACTCAGTTCCATCAGCAGCATAATAAGCCTTTAATGTCGCTTCTTGTTTGGTGCTCGGCGAGTCGTAAGTTAAATAAGTACGGCCGTTGAAGTTTTTAGTTTCGTTGTTACCGCTGTTTAACTGTAAACCGGCTTCAACTTCAGCATTAAAACTACTAGGCGGTTCTTGATAATCCGGTGGTACTAATGCCCATGCCGGAGCAGACAATAAAAAGAGGCAGCATGTTGTGACTATGTTTTTCATGGTTATCATTAGAGTGTTTTATTCTTGACGGCGTAAACGCGGTATTTTGGACTGCCGCCATCATACCTGTATTCAAGATTGCTGAAAAGAGTGAGTTAGTGCTTGAGTTTATTGCGCGCTTTATGTATCATCGCGCGCTCAAATCAGTCACTTTAATTCGTTCCTTGCCTCCACATTGGTCTGACTGAGCCAGAAAAGAGGCTACTTAACCGTAAGGAGCAATAAATGCGTCATTATGAAATCGTATTTATGGTTCACCCAGATCAAAGTGAACAAGTCCCAGGTATGATTGAGCGTTACACCGGTGTTATCACCGCTGCTAATGGTACAGTCCACCGTTTAGAAGATTGGGGCCGTCGTCAATTGGCTTACCCGATCCAAGACCTACATAAAGCTCACTATGTTCTTTTGAACGTAGAAGCATCTGCAGAGTCTATCGAAGAACTAGAAACAGCTTTCCGTTTCAACGACGCTGTTCTGCGTAACATGGTAATGCGCACTAAAGCTGCCGTTACTGAAGCTTCTCCTATGGCAAAAGCAAGAGACGAGCGTGATTCACGTCGTTCACCTTCTGATGACCGTAATGTAGAAGAAAGCGCTGAAGAAAACGCTGAATAATTTTTTGTGAATAATCACTTAATGTTGTCTGGAACGATAACTCGTTCAAGGCGATTAGATAGTCCTAGCGGTATAGCCCATGTGGTTATAACGGTAGAACATAAATCACAACGACAAGAAGTAGAAATGTTGAGAAACGTCTACTGTTTGATTCAAGTGGTATTAAGTGGTCCGCGCTTTGATAGCGTTGCAAATAAATTACAAGCAGGTGTGCAAGTTGATGTTGAAGGGTTTCTTTCACTACAACAAGGGCGAAATGGACAAAACCGTTTAGTCTTGCATGCTGAAAATGTCGAATTGAAAACTTAGGAGACTGTCAAAATGGCACGTTATTTCCGTCGTCGCAAGTTCTGCCGCTTCACCTCTGAAGGTGTTGTCGAGATTGATTACAAAGATATCGTTACTTTAAAGAACTACATCACTGAAAGCGGCAAGATTGTTCCTAGCCGTATCACTGGTACCAGTGCTAGATATCAAC
>NZ_PJAP01000227.1:0-10031 GCF_002836795.1 Shewanella sp. 11B5
TCGGTAAAAACATCTCTGAACATTTACCCGATGATGCACAGTTATTTAGACTAGGCGGAGACGAGTTTGCCGTCATTGTCACCCAAGTAGAATTAGAACCCCTTCAACACACCATTAACACAATCCATTTAGCACTTGAATCAGCATTTTGTATTGAAAACTACGATTTACTTGTTGGTGCAAGCATTGGCTTAAGCCACTTTCCTATTCTTGCAAATGAAATAGGTCTGCTATTACAACAAGCAGATATTGCAATGTACTCAAGTAAGAAGTTAGCCACCTTATACACTATTTATGACCTGACTCTTGAAAACAATGCTGCCGAAAAAATGAATATCAGTGCGTCATTAAAACGTGCCATTGAACAACAAGAATTTGAACTCTGGTATCAACCTATCATTAATTTACGCAACAACCGTCTTTATGGTGTTGAAGCGCTTATTCGCTGGCCTCGGCCAGATGGCAGTTACACCCCGCCAAGTGTGTTTATTCATATCGCGGAACAAACCACCCTAATAAACCAAATAACCGACTGGGTTATGCAACAAGTTGCAAAGGATGTTGAACATTTTGAATCCTTAGGACTATCTCTCTGTATCCACCTCAATTTATCAGCTAAAGATTTACAAGACCCCAATTTGGTCAATAAAAGTATTTCTCTTGTTAAGGGTAATCATTCATCGCAGAAGATAATGTTTGAGATAACCGAAAGCGCAATGATGACCAACGTAGAGCAAGCTAAAGGTGCCATGGCACAGATTACTGCCGCAGGTGGTACATTCAGTATTGATGATTTTGGCACGGGGTTTTCTTCACTAGAACTATTGCGAGACCTTCCTGTTACCCAAATTAAAATTGACGGCTCATTTATCAACAGTATTCATCATAGCGATGCTGACTTGGCGATAGTTAAATCGGTAATATTTCTGTCAAAGCACTTGAAATGTAACGTTGTAGCAGAAGGTGTAGAACGAAGTGCAACGGCAACATTATTGGCATCACTTGGTTGTGATCTTGCCCAAGGTTACTACTACAGTAAACCAATACCCATTTCATCTTTTGCCAATTATATCCAAGAACAACAATCAGTAAGCGCCGTAGCCAATCAAAATAGCTTTTAATGACTTGGATCATGTCTAATACTAAACTTTTGGCCTAATCTTTATCAACAACTGTTCGATTATTGAACGAACCTTAATACTAAAGTGACTAATCTTACTCATCAATAAAACCGATTAGCTGGACCAATAAAAGTCGCTTTCATTCATAGTCACAGTCAGTTAGCCTGTTAACTCAATCCAGTGATGCATAAAATTTATGCTATTTTTAGTGATAAAGGAACCTATCATGGACAAAGCACAACATACCCAAGGCAAGTGCCCAGTAGCTCACGGTGGCAATACCACAGTCGCAAGCGACGTAATGGAATGGTGGCCTAATGCACTTAATCTCGATATTCTTCACCAGCATGACAATAAAACCAATCCAATGGATCCAAATTTCGATTATCGCGAAGCTTTTAAAAGCCTCGACCTGTCTGCGGTAAAACAAGATCTTCGCGCGTTAATGACTGATAGCAAAGATTGGTGGCCAGCCGACTGGGGCCATTATGGCGGTCTGATGATCCGTATGGCTTGGCACTCTGCTGGAACTTATCGTATGGCAGATGGACGCGGCGGTGCTGGAACCGGTAATCAACGCTTTGCGCCCCTCAACAGCTGGCCAGATAACGCCAATTTAGACAAAGCACGTAGATTACTGTGGCCAATTAAAAAGAAATATGGCAATAAGTTATCTTGGGCAGATTTAATCATACTCGCAGGTACTATTGCTTATGAATCAATGGGCTTAAAAACCTTTGGTTTTGCTGGTGGCCGTGCTGATATTTGGCATCCAGAAAAAGATATTTACTGGGGTTCAGAAAAACAATGGCTGGCAGCAAGCGACGCTGAAAATAGTCGTTACTCTGGACAACGCGACCTTGAAAATCCATTAGCCGCTGTGATGATGGGGTTAATTTATGTCAACCCTGAAGGTGTAGATGGTCAACCGGATCCGTTAAAAACTGCACAAGACATTCGTGTCACCTTTGAACGCATGGCAATGAATGACGAAGAAACTGTCGCCCTTACTGCTGGTGGACACACTGTCGGTAAATGTCACGGTAATGGTCGAGCAGAAAACCTCGAAGCCGCTCCAGAAGGCGCAGAGCTTGAAGACCAAGGTTTAGGTTGGTTAAACAAAACAAGCCGCGGTATTGGCCGCGATACTGTAACAAGTGGTATTGAAGGCGCTTGGACAACCCATCCAACACAGTGGGACAATGGTTACTTTGAGTTATTGCTTAATTACGATTGGGAACTTAAAAAGAGTCCTGCAGGTGCTTGGCAATGGCAGCCTATCAATATTAAAGAAGAACATAAGCCTGTTGATGTTGAAGACCCTTCGATTCGCCTAAGTCCTATTATGACAGACGCTGATATGGCGATGAAAATGGACCCTGAATATCGAAAAATTTCAGATCGCTTTTATCAAGATCCAGCTTATTTCTCGGATGTGTTTGCTCGTGCTTGGTTTAAGCTTACCCACAGAGATTTAGGCCCTAAAAGTCGCTATCTTGGAACTGATGTTCCCGCTGAAGAGTTAATTTGGCAGGACCCTATTCCACAAGTTGATTACAGCTTAACTGAACAAGAAGTTACCGATATTAAGGCTAAAATCTTGGCCAGTGGATTAAGTATTGCTGAACTTGTTGCTACCGCTTGGGACAGCGCCCGCACTTTCCGTGGCTCAGATTTTCGTGGCGGAGCAAACGGTGCCCGTATTCGCTTAGCGCCACAGAAAGACTGGCAAGGCAATGAGCCGGCAAGATTACAAAAAGTATTAGCCGTGTTAGCGACTATTCAAGCAGGCTTAACTAAACCTGTCAGTATTGCAGACTTAATTGTACTCGGCGGCACTGCTGCAGTAGAAAAAGCAGCTCATGCGGCTGGTGTTCACGTTAAGGTGCCTTTTGCCGCTGGTCGCGGTGACTCAACCCTAGCACAAACAGATGTTGAATCTTTTGACGTATTAGAGCCTCTACACGATGCATTTAGAAACTGGCAAAAGAAAGACTATGTTGTTCAGCCAGAAGAAATGATGCTCGACCGTACTCAATTAATGGGACTAACCGCGCATGAAATGACGGTATTGGTGGGTGGTATGCGAGTATTAGGTGCCAACTACGACAACAGCAAACATGGCGTATTTACCGACAATGTAGGTGTGTTATCAAATGACTTTTTTGTCAACTTAACTGATATGTCGTATAACTGGAAACCTGCAGGTAAAAACCTTTATCACATCGTGGATCGCAGCACCGATAAAGTGAAATGGACTGCTACCCGAGTCGATTTAGTCTTTGGTTCAAACTCTATTTTACGTTCGTATGCAGAGATTTATGCGCAAGACGACGCAAAAGAGAAGTTTGTTAACGATTTCGTTAAAACATGGACTAAAGTAATGAATGCAGATAGGTTTGATCTTATGTAAACCTTACTGCCAATATAAAAAACAGGTGTAGAATAAATTTTCTGCACCTGTTTTAATGATTCAACACGACAAAAATATGTTTAATTCATCCGCTTCACTTCAAATTCTAATTTCACTTTAACCGGAAGCCGCTTGTCATTTTGCGCGGTAGGCTTAAACTGCTGTTTAGGCATTTTATTCAACAATGCCTGTGTCATCCAACCTTCTGGTGTTGAGCTAATTAACGTTTTGCTGACTTCATTACCATTTGAATCAATCGTTTGATAATATTCACCTTTACCAGCACCTTTAGGTAGCCAATCAGGTCTTTTATTTAACATCACAGGTTTTAATGTTTGTGGTGACCAATATTGATTTAACTGAGCAGAATTAATAATAACGATATCATGATTAAAAGTAGCTTCAGGCAATGTAGCGATCTCAGGCTGGGTTTGGCAACCCGCCGTAATAAAAAGTGATAGCGTGATAAGTGAAAGGTATTTTTTCATTCAATTCTTCCTTGAAACAATAATAAAGAAATTTTGAACAACAATATTACAGAGTGCTTTTGTTGTAAAAGTGATTTCAATAAAAATTAACTTATCACAGAGTCGTTAGTAAAAAATAGACCACAAAAAAGCACTGAAAGATCAGTGCTTTTAGATAGAGCAAAAGCTCATTAGCCTTTTAGAGCTCCATCAATCATTGTCTGCGCTTGAGCAATAATCTCATCCAAATGTTGCTGACTAATAAAGCTTTCAGCATAGATTTTAAATAAGGCTTCAGTACCCGATGGACGCGCAGCAAACCAGCCATTCTCAGTGGTCACTTTAATACCACCTATCGCAGCATTATTACCTGGTGCATGACTTAATATTGCTGTAATCGCCTCACCCGCTAATTCTGTGTCGGTAAAGCTGTCACGATTTAACTGTTCAAACTTAGCTTTTTTCTTAAGACTAATTGGGCTATCGATACGAGTGTAAAAACTTTCGCCAAATTGATCGGTTAACTCTTTATAGCGTTGTGCAGGTGTTTTGCCTGTTACGGCTAAAATCTCAGCCGCTAGTAATGCTAAAATAAAGCCGTCTTTATCAGTACACCAGGTACTGCCGTCACGTTTTAAAAACGCTGCACCAGCACTTTCTTCGCCACCAAAAGCAATCGTGCTATTGGCTAAACCAGCAACAAACCATTTAAAGCCCACAGGCACTTCTAAGCATTGTCGACCTAAGGCGTTACACACACGATCAATCATTGCACTCGATACTAAGGTTTTACCCACAGCCAGTGAATCAGACCATTGCGGACGATGAGTCATTAAATAATCTATCGCTACCGCCAAATAATGATTAGGGTTCATCAGCCCGAAGCCTGGGCAAACAATACCGTGACGGTCATAATCCGGGTCATTACCGACGCACAAATCATAATCTTCGCTGTACGCTAACAAACCTGCCATGGCATAAGGAGACGAGCAATCCATTCGAATTTTTCCGTCTTTATCTAATGGCATAAAACCAAATGTGGGATCAACTTTGTCATTGACTAAGGTAATATCTACACCATATTTAGCGGCAATTTTCTCCCAGTAGTAAATACCCGAACCACCCAGAGGATCGACACCTATACGAATATTGGCTTTTTTAATGGCATCCATATCAATGACTTCAGCAAGAGATTCAACATAAGGTGCAATAAAATCGACTTCATCAATCCAACCCGACTTAACGGCGACGCCATAATTGACTTTTTTAACCCCTGAAAGCTGATTGGCTAAATATTCATTGGCTTTGGTTTCGATGAGTTTAGTAATTTCACCTTCAGCTGGGCCACCATGAGGTGGATTGTACTTAATGCCACCATCTTGTGGAGGATTGTGCGAAGGAGTAATAATTAACCCATCGATTAACGCAGCAGGTGCTGAGGAGTTTGCACGAACAATCGCTTGAGACACTACTGGTGTTGGAGTAAAACCATCATGCTGTTGAATTAACATTTTAACTTGGTTAGCCGTTAATACTTCGACCACAGACATAAATGCTGCATAAGACAAAGCATGGGTGTCAAACCCCACAATCATTGGCCCGCTAATATTGGCTGAATGGCGATAATCGACTACAGCTTGGGTAATGGCCCAAATGTGATTTTGATTGAAACTGGATAAAAACGCACTGCCTCGATGACCCGATGTACCAAATGTCACTTTTTGTTGCACGTCTTCCACATTGGGAATAATGCGATAATAATGACTCATCAATTTAGGAATATTCACTAAATCCGTTTGTAAAGCTTGCTGTCCTGCGCGTTGATGAATGGCCACGAATGGTCTCCTAGTTAGTAAAATGAAAATGGAATTTTCGACAAAACTCAAAAGTTAAATGTGTTCGGCGATACTCTTCGCTCTTTCACTGTCACAACCTAAATGTTCCAATACCTCAGTTAAGATGGTTTGTTTTTTGGCGGTATTGTTATTGGTGGTGACCCAAAATCCACTTGACGCGATTTCTTTTGGATTAGAAGATTTACTTGAATTTAATAAAGCCTGTTTAGAACGGGCAAAATACAAACGTCCTTTGCCTTGCACATTAAGCACTTTGTCAAAATCACTGCCAGCAGTGGATTCAAGACTGGATAATAAATACATAAAACGCCCGACGGCACCTTTCTGTTGGCTCAATAAGTGCTGGCTAACCATGGCATCAAAATCAATACTGGTTGACGTTGCAATGTCTTCATCTATAGGAGAATGCTTATTTGCGCTATTTTGATCAGCGATGACTTTTTCTACAACCGCTTTGGCTTGATCAAAAACGGGATGACGATTCACTGGCGATTGCGATTCTAAACTTGGGTGACTAATGTCTGTCGGTAAGCTTACATCGACATTTTCGACTGACAAGTTCAATAAACGACGCAAAATATCGGAAGCGCTTTCGCCGATGCGTTCAGTTTTACTGGCAATAAAGCGATAAAGTTCTTCGTCAATTTCAATGTATTTCATCAGAGTCATCCTTTTTCTATTAGTCTTTGTCATTACTGTAGCCAAAAATAAAATTGGCATCAGGTAAGTCGGGATCGCAGATCGAATTAGCATTAATGCGATCAAAAAATATTGCTTCAGTGTAAGCCATGCTTAACCTACTAATAAAGTGGCAAAATCATTAAATGGACGATATTACCAAGTTTTTATTAAAAGCAGTTTAAAATACCAGCAACTATGGCGGCGAGAGTCTGCAAAACTTGATTTGACTGACGCATTGCAGCAAAATCTTCCGCATTAATTGTTCCAATGAGTTTGTTGCGTTATGCATTATGTATCTTCTGGTCAAGGTGAAGCTGTCCTACTTATTCATGGGCTTTTTGGCAATCTTGATAATCTAAAAAATCTCGGCAGTGTTCTTCAGCAGCAACATCAAGTCATACGGGTTGATGTGACTAATCATGGGTTAAGCGAGCATTGGGACAACATGGATTACCCGCAACTTGCTGATGCCATGATTGATGTACTCGATGATTTACACATCAAACAAGCCCATGTAGTCGGTCATTCAATGGGCGGGAAAATTGCGATGGCAATGGCACTTTTACACCCCGAACGTATTAAAAGCATAGTAATTGCAGATATCGCACCGGTAGCGTATAGCCCAAGACATCAAACCGTGTTTGCAGGCCTAACCAGTTTAGTATTAAACAGCGATACAACTCGAAAGTCTGCCCTAGCACATTTGATCAACGCCGGTATTGATGAGCCGACATCTCAGTTCTTACTAAAGAATTTGCAACGCACCGACAGCGGCTTTGAGTGGAAAATGAATTTAACTGGGCTAATCGAATCTTACGACCGTATTATCGGTTGGGATTTGCCTTTAACCGGCAACGATGATTTTGATAAACCCGCACTATTTATCCGTGGCGGTGAGTCCAATTATGTCACTGCTGAGCATCGAGATGAAATCATGCGCCAATTTCCACAAGCCAGTGCAAAAACATTGAACGGTACAGGCCATTGGTTACACGCACAAAAACCTGAGATATTTAATCGCATCGTGTCTGAGTTTATTGAACAAAACCAAGGGTAAATTTTTAATATTTACCCTTTTGAACATAGCCGATTGTATCGTGATGTGATATATTCGCGCCCTCTTTTCGCCAGACACTCAATAGCGAAGGTAGAAGTATGTTAAACCAATACATGGAACAAATTGAAGTTGTAGGCTTAAACTTGTTTTTTGCATCGATATTCTTTTTTATCGGCATGGCTATCCATGATGTGCTTAAACAAGGTGAAGTCCCTAAATTTGGTCGATATATTGTTTGGGCAGTGTTATTCCTCGGCTGCGCCGGGTTTATTGCAAAAGGTATTATTCAGATGACCTGGGAAGGCTCTGGGATCGGTTAAAGAGTACAATGGCAAAAGAAACAACAGATAGAACGACTATTGACCTTTTTGCCGCAGAAACTCGCCGTGGGCGCCCGAGAAGTAACCCTCTTTCTCGGGAGCAGCAATTAAAGATCAATAAGCGTAACCAAATTCAGCGTGATCGCGCTAACGGTTTAAAGCGAATAGAGCTAAAGGTGTCACAAGATTTGTATGATGCCTTGAACCAACAAGCTTTGAACAGTAACATCAGCCGTAGCCAGTTAATCGAATTTATTCTGCAACAGCAACTCGACAACTGAGACTTTTTAGAACATCGCACAACGCGAACTAGATATTTAAAGGATAGACAATGGCAACTGTAGGTCTTTTTTTCGGTAGCGACACTGGCAACACCGAAGCTGTAGCCAAAATGATCCAGAAAAAACTGGGTAAAAGCATGCTTGATGTTAAAGACATCGCGAAGAGCACCAAGGAGCAAATTGCTGAATACGATTTGCTTATGTTTGGTATTCCAACATGGTATTACGGCGAAGCACAGTGTGATTGGGACGACTTTTTCCCAGAGCTTGAGCAAATCGACTTTACCGATAAGTTAGTCGCTATTTTTGGTTGTGGTGACCAAGAAGATTATGCTGAATATTTCCTTGATGCGATGGGCATGGTACGTGACATTGTTGAAGCTCGAGGCGGTATTATCATTGGCCATTGGCCATCTGAAAGCTACAACTTCGAAGCCTCTAAAGGCATGGCAGACGACAAGCACTTTGTCGGTTTAGGGATTGACGAAGATCGTCAGCCAGAGCTAACCGAAGAACGTGTTGACGGCTGGGTTAAGCAAATTTATGAAGAAATGTGTTTAGCTGAGTTAGAAGACTAAGCCACATCATCAAATTAGATTTGTGAATCAAAGCGGCTTCATTGCCGCTTTTTTATGCCTATAGTTTAGGTTAACGGTTAAGTAACGATTAATATGTCAGTCAATAATTCCAACCCATTACATCATCATTGGGATATCTTTTGTACTGTTGTCGATAACTATGGCGACATAGGTGTCACCTGGCGTTTGGCTAAGCAATTGGTAGCAGAATATGACATCCCCATTAATTTATGGGTCGATGACTTGCAGAGTTTTTCACATATTTTACCTATGCTAGATCCACATAAGTCGAAACAAACATTCAATGGCGTGAATATATTTCAATGGAATAACCCACTAGATATAGAGTTTATTGCTGGCAATGTCGTTATTGAAGCGTTTGCCTGTGAATTACCATCACAAATAAAATCCATAATAAGTCAATTGCATCAACACCCTCTTTCTCAAGCGCCTACTTGGTTAAACCTTGAATATCTCAGTGCTGAAGATTGGGTAGAGGGTTGTCATGGGTTGCCCTCTTCACAACCTAGTGGAGTTAAAAAGTGGTTCTACTTTCCAGGCTTTACCCCTAAGACTGGCGGGCTTATCTGTGAGCGTGAATTATTTAATCAACGAGACGAATGGCAAGCTGACTCTACACATAAATTAACGTTGTTCAAAAAGCTGGGATTACAAGGGATAAATGCTGAAGACACGATCATCAGTGTCTTTAGTTATGAAACACCAGCCTTAGCTGCGTTGTGTGAATTATGGCAAGCATCTCCAACCCCAATTCATGCTCTAATCCCTAAAGGACGTAGTTTACATAGCTTAACGAGCATATTGCCCTGTGACATTAAAGATTTGATACCCGGTCAACAATTTACAATAGGTAACTTAACCCTACATATATTACCCATGACCGATCAAAATGGTTTCGATCGCTTGCTATGGAGCTGTGATTTTAATATTGTGCGGGGTGAAGATTCGTTTTTACGTGCTCAATGGGCTGCAAAACCCTTCATATGGCACATTTATCCTCAAGAAGATGATTATCACTTGGTAAAATTACAAGCTTTTATGCAAATTTACTGCGATAATCTTGCTCCAGAAATTGCTACTACTTGGTCTGAGGTGAATTTGGCCTTCAACCAGGGGAATACAAATGCAGTAGTAATGCACTGGCAACAATTACATTCTGTTAATTTGTCTTTAATGCAACATGCTATTGAATGGCCAATTAACGCGTTAAATGAAGCAGATCTTGCGAGTCGACTA
>NZ_PJAP01000616.1:0-3684 GCF_002836795.1 Shewanella sp. 11B5
GGCAGAGAATTTAGACCAACTAGCTCAAGAACTGGATCAGCAGTTTATTACCACCGTAAAAGAAACACTCAATGCAACAACGACTTCTGCAAGAGTCCAATTATGGGTAAGTATTAGTATAGGATTGTTTATCGTAATTATTATGATGGTGTTGTATCAACATATTTTGACACTGTTAAAAAAACTTGATGACTCAATGCGCAATTTGGCCTCTGGTGCCAAGGATTTAACGTCAAGATTAGACTATTTCGGTAATAATGAAATAGCCAAAGTAGCCTCCAGTTTCAATGCATTTGTTGGTAATATTGGCGAGTTAATTACTGACTTTAATCAGAATAGCCAACAATTAGGTACAGCAAGCAATCAGTTAGCTTTGGCCAGTAACAAAACCTTAAATGGTATGCAACGGCGACAAAGTGAAACTGAGCAAGTTGCTACCGCAATGAATCAAATGCAAGCAACCGTCATTGAAGTTGCCAATAATGCAGAGTTAGTGGCTCAAGCAGCTCAAGAATCTGATATCCATGCACTCCATGGTGACAATATTGTTAAAAACACCATGACTTTATTCGATCACCTTGCTAGAGGGATTGAGCAAGGCGCTATATCAATTGCAAAAAGATGCCGATCAAATAGGCACAATCTTAGAAGTCATTCGAGGAATTGCAGACCAAAGCAACTTACTGGCTCTGAATGCTGCAATTGAAGCTGCGCGTGCAGGAGAGCAAGGGCGTGGTTTTGCAGTTGTCGCTGATGAAGTACAAACTCAAGATTCAACGAACCAAATTCAACAAATGATCGGCCAATTAGAATCAGCCGTAAAAGGAGCTGTGGCAGTAATGGCAACGAGTCGTGAGTAAGCTATAAACAGTACAGTGCAAGCTGGTGATGTACTAACAAAAATTACTCAGTCTGTGGCGACAATCGCCAATATTTCCACACAAATAGTGACTGCAGCAGAAGAACAAACGGCAGTGAGCGATGAAATAAATCGAAACATTGTTAATATTAGTGATGAAACACGTTTTACCGTGACCAATGCCCAGCAATCAAATACTGCCAGTATCCAAGTCGGTCAGTTATCACAACAGTAACGAGCTCAAATTGGTCAATTCAAGATAAATTAGCTGACATTGTATTGTCATTTTAAATAACATTTTCGGCCAGTTTTTCATATTTTAATTGATAAACTGGCCATCTATTTACCTTAAACTACACTTTTTCAGTCGGTTAACTATTTACAATGATCAGGTCGCGTAAATGTTTTACGTCATCACGCACTGCGGCAGCTTGCTCAAACTCTAGGTTTTTAGCATGTTCATGCATTTGTTTTTCCAGTTTATCAATTTGATGACTCAAGTCGGCAATACTTGTGTATTTCGCGCGTTCTTCTGCCACTTCAGCAAATTTAGAGTGATTTTTACGGGTACCTTTACTGAAGTTAGTATCACCCACATCCATTACATCGGTAATACTTTTCACTACTCCACGAGGCACAATACCCAGTTTAAGGTTGTGTTGATGCTGTTTTTCACGGCGACGCTCAGTTTCTCCCATGGCTTTAGCCATTGAGTTTGTTATTCGGTCCGCATACAGAATGACTTTACCGTTAACGTTACGAGCAGCGCGGCCGATGGTCTGAATAAGTGAGCGCTCTGAACGTAAAAAGCCTTCTTTGTCGGCATCTAAAATACACACTAATGACACTTCAGGTAGATCTAAACCTTCACGTAATAAGTTAATGCCAATCAGTACGTCAAAACGCCCCAAGCGTAAATCACGAATAATTTCTACGCGCTCAACAGTATCAATATCCGAATGTAAATAACGAACTTTAACCCCATGTTCATCAAGGTATTCACTCAGATCTTCAGACATCCGTTTGGTTAATGTGGTTACCAGCACACGTTCATTAACCGCCACGCGTTTGTGGATCTCAGACAACAAATCGTCAACTTGAATGCCCACGGGCCGAACTTCCAGCACAGGATCGAGTAACCCAGTTGGCCTTACCACCTGCTCTGCTATCTCGCCGGTACTTTTTTCAAGCTCATATAAGCTGGGTGTTGCTGAAACAAAAATAGTTTGCGGCATCAACCGTTCAAACTCCTCAAACATTAACGGCCGGTTATCCAATGCTGATGGTAATCGAAACCCATACTCCACTAAGTTCATTTTCCGGCTTCTATCGCCTTTGTACATCGCCCCTATTTGCGGCACTGTCACATGTGACTCATCAATAATCAGCAAACCATCGGCAGGTAAGTAATCTAATAATGTTGGTGGCCCATCTCCAGAGGATCTGCCTGATAAATATCGAGAGTAGTTTTCAATCCCTGAGCAATATCCTAGCTCGACCATCATTTCAATGTCGTATTGAACGCGCTCGGTGATCCGTTGAGCTTCAATTAATTTGTTGTTATCGAGTAAATATTGACGACGTTCTCTGAGTTCTTCTTTGATCTCTTCAGTTGCCGCTAATATTTTCTCTCTTGGCGTTACATAATGCGTTTTGGGATAAATGGTGGCGCGTGCTATTCGTTTGTTAATCTGCCCGGTCAAAGGATCAAATTCACTTAAGCGTTCTATTTCGTCGTCAAATAATTCTATTCGAATAGCTTCGCGTTCAGATTCTGCCGGAAAAATGTCTATCACTTCACCGCGAACACGATATGTTCCGCGTTGTAACTCAATATCATTACGTTTGTATTGTAATTCACTAAGCCGAATGAGGATGTCACGTTGGCCCATAAAATCACCTTGGCGCAAATGCAATAACATCTTCATATAAGAATCTGGATCGCCCAAACCATATATGGCTGACACTGAGGCAATAAGCACCACATCTTTACGCTCTAATAGCGCTTTAGTGGCCGATAAACGCATTTGTTCGATATGGGCATTCACCGATGCATCTTTTTCTATAAAGGTATTAGAAGCGGGTACATAAGCTTCTGGTTGATAGTAATCATAATAAGAAACAAAGTATTCAACCGCGTTATGCGGAAAAAATTCTTTCATCTCACCATAAAGTTGCGCAGCAAGTGTTTTGTTGGGCGCCATAATGATAGTTGGCCTGCCCATTTGCTTAATCACATTCGCGATAGTGTAAGTTTTACCTGACCCTGTTACGCCTAATAACGTTTGGCTAGCAACGCCAGATTCTAAGCCATCTACTAATTTTTTTATCGCTGTAGGTTGATCGCCGGCGGGTTCGAATTTGGACTCAAGGGAAAATACTGACTCTGACACAACATGGTTTCCTATTCTATTGAACCATTTATCATATACCTAAATACAGGTTAATGGCGATACATAATAGCACTGAACATCTTCTGACCTAGCTTAAAATAATGACTCTATCGGTGAAAAAAACACATCACATTTTTTAATTTCGACCGGCTTTATTCAGATCAATATCCGTCACTTAGTTCATCAATATGACAACAAAATGATCGTAATATGAAAGTTATCAACAAATCGATTAGATCAGTATAAAAGGCCATGAATGCACTAAAAACCGAGCTTAAACCACAATTTAATACACAATCGGCTATCCAAAGAGATTACAATTTTGCATTTGAGAGAACAGTGAATAAATAAAGTAGTTGATTTTAGTATCTAACTGATAATAAACAACTTAACTTATCGCCTGGCTCTTATACAAATTTTCGAGCCCAAGAG
>NZ_PJAP01000617.1:0-3808 GCF_002836795.1 Shewanella sp. 11B5
GATGACTGCCTAAACGTTCAAACTCACCGGTTTGTAATACCCGTAATAACTTTACTTGGCCAGATAAAGGCAAATTACCAATTTCATCTAAAAATAATGTGCCACCATCGGCAGCTTCAAATCGGCCCATACGGGTTTTATTAGCGCCCGTAAAGGCACCTGCTTCTGCGCCAAACAATTCGGCCTCTAATAAATCCATTGGTAAAGCGCCAATGTTGACCTTAATAAACGGTTTATCTTTTAGTGGTGAATTGGCCTGTAAAATATCGGCTATTTTGTCTTTACCCGCACCATTTGGGCCAGTGATCATCACAGACACATCGGAGCGCGCAACTTGCAACGCTAAATCAACACAGCGCTGCATTGCACCACTACCAAAAATTAGGCCACATAAATCGGCGCCGTTAATGGCCGACATACGTTCACTGTCTATCCGGGTTAATTGGCTATTTTGCTGAGACAGTCGATAAATTGATAATAGGTTACTAATACTATTGAGCAGCTTAGCGTCATCCCACGGTTTACCCATATAATCAGCTGCCCCAGCTTTAACCAACTCGACAGCGGTTTCTAATTGGGTCCACGCGGTCATTAAAATAATCGGTAAATTAGGCTGTAACTGACGCAATGCGTAAAACAGTTGCTTACCCTCTTCACCCGAGGTGGTGTCGCGGCTAAAGTTCATATCTTGGATCACCAAGCTGATTTCTTTGTTGGTGACAATCTCAATAGCCGCATCAGGTGAGTGACAAAAAATGGCCTGATAGCCATGCAGCTCAATCATTAGCGCAAGCGCTTGGCAAATGGCGTGATTGTCATCAACAATTAAAATATTATCCATTAGAATATGTTTGAGTCCAATTAGGTTGCTGTTATACAAAAACATGTTTATGCAACTGCATGTTTATACAATAAACATTTACTCACAAACGTAAATAAACAATAACATGACAGAAGACCTCACTGTCACGTTATTGTTAAGCGCAAGCGCCGTATTTTATCGGGTTACACACTGCGCGTTGCCATGGCGGGTGAAATATTCGCGGCTTTAGCGGCCGGCACTATTACCGCTAGCGTTGTCACTACCAGCAAGCCAATAACAGACACTATCGGATAAATCACTGGCACCATAGGCAAACTATATAGCGACATTAATTGCTGGCCCAAGACTAATGCCAACATGCCACCAATCACGCCACCGACAATACAAATTAGGTAATTTTCCACCATAAAGTATTCAATAATGTCACGCTTACGTGCACCCAGCGCGCGGCGAGTGCCTATTTGTTTGGTGCGGCGTTGAATATTAAACATCACCATACCGGTTAATCCCAACGCTGTAATTAATAACAATAACACCACCATAATACTTAACACTGTCGCCATTAAACGGTGGTTACTGTAAGTTAAATTTTTAATCGTGGTGAGTGTTTGGAAGTTCTCCACTACACGGTTTGGGTTTTCTGCATACAAGGCTTTACTAATGGCTTCTTCTAACGCTGGAATATGTTCAGGTAATGCCCGCACCATGTATGATTTATTACTACTACTGCCACCAAAATCGATATTCTGGATCACGCTGTATTCAAAGTTTTCGTGGTCAACCCAAGCACCTTGCAGCTTATCCACTACGCCTATAATGGTCACGGCTTGCTCACCTTGATACATGGTTTTACCTAAAGGCGACTCATCGCCCCAAAAGGCTTTGGCTAACGGTTGCGACACTAACGCCATCATGCCGCTGTCATCTAAGCTGGTATTAATTTCATCGGCGGTAAAATTTCGCCCGGCAATTAACTTCGCTCCCATCACATTGAGTAAGTGCTCATTACCCAAGTAAAAGGCAAACCCAGGGGTACTTTTAGCAGTGTCGGCATCTGGGCCGTCAACATAGCGATCCATCCATCCGCTGCCGCTTAACGGCAACATATTGCTATAACTGGCATCAATTACATTGGGCAGCGAGCGCAAAATTTGTTGGTCAACTTGGTTCTGTTTCATGTTGTCGATAGCAGGATCGAAATTATACAGGTTAAAGGTCAGGATCTGATCTTCGGCATAGCCAGATTCTCGCTGCATTAGCGACAAACGTTCGTTAATAATAAAACTCGCATTGGCGACTATCGCAACCGACAAAATAATCTGCAATAGCAGTAAAACCGGCGCACTTTTACTGCGCATTAAACTGGATAAAATCGGTTTGATATGTAACATGGTGATGTCCTTTCTTAAGCTTAACTGGAGTTATTGGGCTTTTAAATACACACTGGGTTTAGTGCGGCACACCACCCAAGCAGGGTAAACCCCAGCCAATACCGCGGTAGAAATAGCAATTAATGGCGTGATAATCCACATACTGGCATCAAGCCCAGTAACACTTTGGTCCATTGAAAAATAGCTGTGCAGCGCCGTTAACGAACCCCAGGCCCATAACAAACCCACTACGCCACCGATAAAACCAATCATACCCACTTCGACCATGTACTGACTAAAAATCTGTCCACGACTGGCACCAATAGCACGACGAACACCCACCTCTGGCGCACGCTTTAAAAACTTGGTTAGCAACAGCCCGAGAATATTCACCAAGCACACGCTTAAAAACAGCAAGCTTAAGCCGACTAATATTTTATTATCTTTAGGCACCACATCGTTATCTTCAAGCCATTTCGCGATGTCGCTAATTTGCACTGACTCGCTAGGGGTTTTAGCGGTATCAGTAAAGCGGCCGAGTGCTCTTTGCTGCTCAACATAACGGGTTAACCAGCCTAAAAAGCTTTGTTTCTGCTCATCGGTGTTCAGTTCAGTCCAAAATTGAATCCATACTTTTTCTGACGCTAAGCGGTCGCTGTATGTGATCATGGGTTCGAACTTCCAACCGCTGGTGTTACCCCATACATCAAATTCTTCTTGGCCTGTTAACGAGAACGGAATGAATATCTCTTCAGCATCATTAAAGGCACCATTAAGTGGATCGTAGTATTTAGGTTGCGGATTCCAGTCATCAATCACCCCAACAATTTGATAAGGTTTACGGTCTAAAAAGAGTGTTTTGCCTACGCTATTTTTACCTTCAAAAAAGCGTAAATTTAATTTTTGACTAATCACCACTTGGTAAGCTGGGCGTAAATCAACACTGGTATCCCAGTAACTGCCATAAATAAAGGGTACCGAAAAAATCCGAAAAAAGTCTCTGTCGGTTAACCGAACGCTGTTCAACACGGGTTCAATTTTAGGATTGTCAGATTGCAATGCTAAGCCAGTTCGATAAGTCGCTGCTTTGAGGCTTAATTCTTTGTTATTGCGTAAGTTCATCGCATCCATATAGGTGATGCTTGGAATAAACTCATCCCAGGTATCCAAGCCTTGGCTCCACAACTGCACTGAATTAATCACCTCACTGCGATCGCCCGCCGGATTATAAGACATAGTTTTATAGACATTGAGCGTAGTGATAGTAATGCCGATACCAATCGAAATCGCTAATATCATCAACATCGATAACATCGGCGTTTTACGGATACTTCGCCAAGCTAAATCACAATAGTAAAAAAACATAGTGTTCCCCTTAGCGAGTGCCGGTAGCCGCTGGTTGGTACATCGAAAAATCACATACTTGACCATCTACAATTTGAATATTGCGTTGGGCCCGACGCGCAAGCTCTGAGTCATGGGTCACCATAATAATAGTGGTGCCTTGTTGATTGATATTTTCAAGTAATTCCATCACCTGACGTGCCATTAAACTGTCTAAGTTACCGGTTGGTTCATCGGCTAATAAAAACCGTGGTTCGCCTGCTAATGCACG
>NZ_PJAP01000618.1:0-3805 GCF_002836795.1 Shewanella sp. 11B5
GTCAATCAACTCAACCCCAAAACAAAGCTGTAAAGATTGCTGACCTATTTCATGATGAAATGTTCATGCCTGTTGAGACTGTGTCTATTGATGATATTTATCGTTTACCTGAAAAGTTTGTCGCACAATTTAGACGACAGTTTCAAGCCGATGGTACTCTTCGTAATCAAAATGTTATGGCTAATGAATGGTTGGCGCAATATATAGGCGCACAAGATGGTGGTTTTGAATACCGTGATAATGTGACTCGCTCGGCCAGTGAAACCGTGCTTAATCGTCAAGGTAATTGTATGTCTTTGGTTGTGTTGTCGGCGGCACTGGCTGATGCGTTAAATGTGCCCGTGGAGTTTAATGACATCGATGTTGAACCAGTGTGGGATAGACGAGGTGGTTTTTATTTAGTTAATGGTCACGTTAATTTACGTTTATTACCTCCGAGGTCAAATAACACAGTGTTATTTAGAGGTACAGATGTTCTAGTGGACTTTTTACCTGAACGTTCTGTGCGTGCTTATCATAAAAAAACAGTTAATAAGCGGCAGTTAACCTCGATGTTTTATAACAATATTGCAGCAGAAGCGTTGATTAACACCGATTATGATACAGCTTATGCATTGGTTAAAAAAAGCATTCAACTGGATCCGCAACATGTTGCAGCAATCAATACCCTAGCGGTTATTTATCGACATAAGGGCTACGAAGATGAGGCTGAATATGCATATCGTTTAGCGCTACAAATTGACTCTCAAGATTTAACGACATTATACAATTTGGCGTTGATTTTAGGTCAACAAGGACGTTTAGATGAATGGGCACAAATACATAAGGTGCTTGAGCTCGCGAGAATAAATAATCCGTTTTATTATTTTGACATGGCTCAACAAGCGTATTTTGATAAGCAATATCAAGATGCACTCATATGGTATAAACGAGCTGTTGATAAAGCGGATTATCGCCATGAGTTTTATTTTGGTTTGTCTAGGGCTTATTGGGCAACAGGTGAAGAGCGGTTGGCTGAGAAAAATCTTAAACGTGCGTTGGCCTTAAGTGATAATAGTAATAAGCAACGCTACCAAATTAAGCTGCAAGCGTTGAAACAGAATTAGTACCTTTAAGGCATTTGATGCTGTGGTTGATAATTGTTTTGTTCAGCTAGGTCGAGTATCTCTTGGTAGCGATATGACTGTTTGAGTGTAGTAATAGCACTATCTACTCGGTTAGCTATTATTTGATCATGACAAGCAATTTTTCGTTGTGCAGGGTCAAATAGTACCACTTCTGTTACTGGGATACTGGTATCGAGTTTTGATTTGAGTAAATGACGATAATATTCAAATATCCGTCTTTCTAAAACAATGACTTCAACATATCCATTGAATAACATCACCACTTGGCTTTTTTGATTGGTTATTTCACTGTAGTGAGGGTTAGCATTCGCGATGTCTTTAAACTCATCACCTAAGTATTGTTTTGAGTTTTGAAATCCTAAAATAGACAATGCGCTAAGATCGTTAAATTGTTCAATTTGAAGGTTGTTTCTTGATAAGTAAAACACGCTATTTTGATATTCAAGTAAGCTTTGCGTATAAAACAGTCCTTCCACATTATCAGGGGCATTGATCATGCAGTCTATTTTATTGGTT
This sequence comes from Shewanella sp. 11B5, assembly GCF_002836795.1. NCBI lineage: Bacteria > Pseudomonadati > Pseudomonadota > Gammaproteobacteria > Alteromonadales > Shewanellaceae > Shewanella > Shewanella sp. 11B5. Next base: position 1,644 of record NZ_PJAP01000618.1, read on the forward strand.
TTAACTAGACGCTGTGCACGTAAATTAGGCGCATGAACAATTTCTTTTATGTCTATATTTTCACTGTTCAGAGCTGCCTTCAAAAGGTCATACTGCACGCCAGCATTTTCATCGGTAAAGAAATAAGGTGCAATACTGTTACTGGTAGAAAAACTAATACTATCAATGACTGGAATCAATTTTTCATGGTAAGTTTGCGAGTGAAATTCGACTAATTCGTGTTCATCATCGATTGGATCAACGGACGTGGCAATGGCGGGATAGCAAAGAGTTAATAATAAGCTTAATAAAAAAATTGACCAATATTTCAATGTGTTATCCTCCTCTGGATAGCTTGCCAAGTATTAAGTCGCTCATCTTCCTTGTGTTGAATTAATGATGTTAATCACTAAAGTAAAGCATATTAATATCATTAGAGTGTCTTTTTGATAAGACAGTTTGTTTTAGTGATATTAGGTGCTAAACAATCAATGTATAAGTGTATTCCATACTCGTTTTACGCAGCCGTTAACTGAGCTGAGTTGCTATTGCTTCTTATTACGTATTCCCAATCACTTACGTATAGTCTCTGTTATCGGCACTGATGAATAATACTTGATTGATTTGTCGATAGATACTGGTTAAATTGATGATTCATGTTCATTTTTTCGATGGTTTTTTATCATTTTTAATGAATCGTATCAGCTGATTTATTTTTACTGAATCAGACACATAAGACGTTTTGCCGGAGTTGTAACCACTATGCATTATCAAAATGACGATATTCGTATCGATGAAATAAAAGAATTGCTGCCACCCATTGCGATTCTAGAACGATTTCCGGCAACCGAACATGCATCATCAACTGTTTTTAATGCGCGTAACAGTATTCATCAAATTTTAGCCCGTAAAGATGATCGCTTATTAGTGGTGATTGGCCCTTGTTCAATTCACGATCCTGTTGCCGCCTTAGAGTATGGTCAACGCTTAGTTAAATTGCGGGAACAGTATAAAAATCAGCTTGAAATTGTCATGAGAGTGTATTTTGAAAAGCCGAGAACGACAGTCGGTTGGAAAGGGTTAATTAATGATCCTTATATGGATAACAGTTTTCAATTAAATGATGGTTTACGGACCGCTCGTAAATTACTTGTCGATTTAAATGACTCAGGAATGCCAACAGCAGGTGAGTTTTTAGATATGATCACACCTCAATATGTTGCTGACATGATGTGTTGGGGCGCCATCGGCGCACGTACTACCGAATCTCAAGTACACCGTGAATTATCATCGGGGCTGTCTTGTCCTGTAGGATTTAAAAATGGTACCGACGGAACCATTAAAGTGGCTATTGATGCCATTGGAGCCGCGAGTGCGCCACATCATTTCTTGTCGGTTACTAAGTTTGGTCATTCGGCCATAGTGTCAACTAAAGGGAATCCAGATTGCCATATCATTTTACGTGGCGGTCGAGCACCTAACTATAGTGCCGAACATGTGTCTGATATCGCCAAACAGCTTGCTAAGTCAGGCTTAACTGACAATATTATGATTGATTTTAGCCATGCTAATAGTAGTAAAGATTATAAAAAGCAGATGCTGGTTGCCGATGATGTCGGTGGGCAAATATCTCAAGGTAATCATGCTATTTTTGGTGTGATGGTTGAAAGTCATTTAGTTGAAGGACGCCAAGACCTCATTGAAGGTAGTGAATTGTGCTACGGACAGAGCGTAACGGATGCTTGTATTGGTTGGGATGACACAGAGTCACTTTTAGCAACACTCAATAAGAGTGTACTTGACCGACGTCAAGCCTGATATTTGAGTTAGTCACACCTAAAAAATAAGGCGCTCAATGCGCCTTATTTTTTTATATGTTGTACTAAGTATTCATTGGCCTTAGCTAAACTGCCAAAAGCAGAGATAAGATTATCACGACCTTTATCTTGCAGTTCAGGGTTACCTGATTCAATCATCATCCATACCCATGTTTGTATTAGTTGTAATGGTGGGTATTGAATTTTCGAGCTATCCAACATAAAGCATCCTTTAAACTAGTAAATCGTTATTTGTTTATTATCAAATAGGCGTTTATCTGTACTCGAAGAGTAACAAATTCTGCTTACAGAAATAACTCTATTTAGCTTAAAAAAGCACAAAATGGCTAAAAAAAATTAAAAAGT
>NZ_PJAP01000619.1:0-3794 GCF_002836795.1 Shewanella sp. 11B5
GCTAAAGAAGTGGATGCCACTTTATTGGCTGAGTTTCCACGGCAAAAACTCGCTGGTATTGTCACTGAACGTGGTGGCGTTAATGCCCATGCGGCTATTTTAGCGCGTGCTTTGGGTGTACCTGCCATTGTTGGCGTTGATGATGTGTTATCAATCGACATCGATCAAAAACTATTAGTTCTGAATGCGAATCGTGGCCAGCTATTGGTATCGCCATCGCCAGCTGTGATTGAAGAATATCAATTACTGATTGATGCAGATGTTGAAAAACAAAAGCAATTTTCTGCCGAATTAAACCTACCATCAGTGACTACAGATGGTCAGCGGATCCATTTATATTTAAACGCAGGTTTATTGAGTGGTATCGCGTCTGAAATTGCTGAATGTGCAGATGGTATCGGGCTATATCGAACTGAAATTCCCTTTATGTTGCATCAACGCTTTCCGAGCGAGAGCGAACAAATAAATGTATATCGTCAAGTACTGAGTGCCGCAGGTGATAGGCCTGTCGTTATGCGTACATTGGATGTTGGCGGCGACAAACCGTTACCGTATTTTCCAATTAAAGAAGATAACCCTTTTTTAGGGTGGCGCGGCATTCGTTTATCGCTTGATCACCCTGAGCTATTTTTAGTGCAATTGCGCGCGATGCTACAAGCTGCTGGTAACGGCAATCAATTGCAAATATTACTACCAATGGTGAGTAATCTGGATGAAATAGATCAAACATTAAAATATTTAGAGCAAGCGTTTACTGAACTAAACCAAGAATTAAAGACTATTTTAGTGAGGCCGAAAGTCGGCGTTATGCTTGAAGTACCTGCATTGTTGTATCAGTTACAAGATGTGGCAAAACGGGTCGACTTTGTGTCGGTGGGCAGTAACGATTTGACTCAATATTTGCTGGCTGTCGATCGTAATAATCCGAGTGTCAGTTCATTATTTGATAGTTACCATCCAGGTATTCTTCGAGCACTTAAAAGGGCTGTCGATGAATGTAAACAGTATGATTTAGATGTGAGTGTTTGCGGCGAACTTGCGGGTGAACCTTATGGTGCATTGCTTCTAGTAGCGATGGGCTATAACAAACTCAGTATGAACCAAGGCAGCTTAGCCAGAATCAATTTTTTACTCAGACGTGTATCAAAGCAAGAGTTAACGGATTTATTAGAATCTATTTTACAACAGTCAAATGGTAACCAGGTTCGAGGCTTATTAGCCAGTTTCTTGCGAAAACATAACCTATTAGATTTAATCAACATAGATTAGCAATACGATTGAATCTGCTAAGGAAAGTTTTAAATGATTTTCCCTAGTGGTTCGTAACATAATCAAGTGCAACATTAAGGATGTTATCGTGGATAGTTTGCTGCAGGTATTTTTAATTTGCCTTGTTTTAGGTTCTGTCGTGGGTTTTTTGGCTGGGCTGTTAGGTATTGGTGGTGGGTTAATTATTGTGCCTGCGCTATTGTATATTTTACCTTCAGTGGGTATCAGTTCAACTCAAATCACTCATGTTGCTATCGCGACGTCACTGGCATCGATTATTTTAACTTCTATGTCGTCAGCAACCGCCCATCACAAGCGCGGCAATATACCCTGGGAGCTGTTTAAGCCTATATTTCCGGGTATTGTAATCGGGTCATTAGCTTCAGCATTTGTGTCTGAGCAAATTGCATCAGATGATTTACAACAGGCTTTTGCTATTTTTGTCGTGTTAATGGCTGTACAAATGGCCTTTCCGTTTAAAGTCAAAACGGGTGGCAGTATGCCAAGCTTTGCAGTGTTACTGGTGATATCGACTGCGATAGCGTTAATTGCTGGATTAATGGGCATTGGTGGCGGGGTTTTGCTGGTGCCATTTTTAAGTTATTGCGGCTTACAAATGCGTCAAGCTGTTGGATTTTCATCGGCAACAGGGATGCTTATTGCGGTATCCGGTACGATAGGTTATATCATCGCTGGTTTCGATGTACCGAATTTACCCGAGGGCTCAGTTGGGTTTATTTACCTGCCGGCATTAATCGGCATTATCATTAGTTCCATGTTGTGCGCGCCGTTTGGTGTAAAAGCTGCTAGCACTTGGCCTACGCCAGTATTGAAAAAAATATTTGCTTGTTTGCTTGTTGTAGTTGGACTAAAACTACTATTTTTTTAGCACTAAACTGTTACAAAAACGTCTTTGTTCAAGTAGTTGAACAAAGACGTTTTTTTGTTAGTTAACCTATCTGATATTACACTGCGAAAGGGTATTTAATCGCATCGTGATGTTGATAATCTTCAACGCTAAAGTCATCCAAGGTTACCCAAGTTTCGATGTCTTTTAGGGTTTTAATTTTTGGATTGATGATTAGCTTAGGCGATGCAAACGGTTCGCGCGCGAGCTGGACATCCCGCATGGGTTCAAGTTGGTCTTCGTAAATATGAGCGTTGACTATCTTATGGTATGCCTTACCAGGTTTATGGCCAGTAATCTGGGCCATTAACGCAAGTAATACATATACTTGTACCATGTTGAAGTTTAACCCTAGCGGAACATCACAACTGCGCTGTGTGCTGTTGAGGTACAAAGTATCACCGAGTAATGAAAAATGGTGTTCGTACATACATGGTCGCAAGCAACCTAAGTCAAATGCTCCTGGATGATAGAAGGTTAAAATCTCACCGCGGTTATCTATACCATTACTGAGGTCGTCGACGATTTGTTGCAGTAAATCGACATGACCACCATCAGGCTTTGGAAATGCACGCCCTAACGCCCCGTATATCAGCCCCATATCATCAGGACCTTTACGATTTGGGTTATCTAGCCATGTTTGGTTTTCATTGGCATTGGCGTCCCATGTTTTAGTGCCTAAAGCTCTAAAATCGGCCGCATTTTGGTAGCCACGTAAATATCCTAAGATCTCGGCTATGGCAGACTTCCAGAAGCTTTTACGTGTGGTCACTAAAGGAAATTGATTGTTACCAACATCATAAACTAAGTCGGCATTAATGACAGTTAGGCACTTTTTGTTTGTTCGTGCGTTATTAACCCACTCGCCTTCATCGACAATGCGTTTACACAGGTCTAAATACTGTTTCATTGGTCCCAATTCCTTTTTTACTTTTATCGATTATACCTAATCAGGGCAGTCAAATCATTGCCAAAGTGAAATGCACATTCAATTAATTAATTTATTTTCAGCGTTAACTGTACGTTCAATACCTCGGTTAAACCGAGTTAATATCAAGAAACAATCGATTATTATTGTTTGAACATTTAAGATAGACTGATCCGATTGTTTTTTAGGAGTGTTATATGGAACGAGCAATTAAGAACTTCTTAAGCCAAGAATCTGCAGGTGGCATTTTATTAATGGTCGCAGTAGCTTTGGCGATGATTTTAGCCAATTCCCCGTTAGCTGGAGTATATCAAGGTTTTTTAGCCACAGAAGTACAGCTACGGGTGGGCGATTTAGATATCGATAAGCCGTTATTACTGTGGATTAATGATGGGCTAATGGCGTTATTCTTTTTATTAATTGGTTTGGAAGTGAAGCGCGAATTACTTGAAGGGGCCTTATCAAGTGTGGCCAAAGCTTCATTACCCAGTATTGCTGCTATTGGCGGCATGGTGTTTCCGGCGTTGTTTTACTTAGCATTTAACTACGCAACCCCCGAAACTCAAGTCGGATGGGCTATTCCTGCCGCTACAGACATCGCTTTTGCTTTAGGTATTATGGCATTGCTCGGTAATCGTGTACCTGTGGCATTGAAGGTGTTTTTATTAGCCTTAGCGATTATTGATGATT
>NZ_PJAP01000620.1:0-3779 GCF_002836795.1 Shewanella sp. 11B5
TATCCCATAAATTCAGTATCTGTAGTGGTTTTACAGCAAAATCAGTACAAATAATGTCTTTTTTCGCTCTGTGGTTATTCTTCTAGCAGTTGGTAAAGAATTTTCTTTACTAACTGTGGTTCGAAAGGTTTATCACATAAGGCGTTAACCCCAGCACTAAATACATTACTTAGGTGGGTATCATTGGCTTCTGACGACACCATTAGAATCGGGATATGTGATTGTTGACTGTGGTTACGGATATATTGCGTTAATGCTAATCCATCTACCGAAGGCATGTTGTAGTCGGTTATCACTAAGTCATACATGTTTTCTTTCATCAGATTGATAGCCTGCTCACCATCAACCGCTTCAGTAATCAGTTGCATCCCTAAGTTGCCAATAGTGCGTTTAATCACATTACGCGCCATTCGGCTATCATCAACCACTAACACCCTGATGTTATGCACGTCAAAGTGGCTTAAATCCAGCTCGTCGTGGCTGAGTAAATCAATGGTTGAATTAAGTGCCGTGGCTAAATGCTCTGCATTAAATGGCTTAGGCAAAATGGCGACAACACCTGATTGCCTAAAGATTTCGAGTTGTTCACGGCGACACTCACTGGAAACCAGCATAAATTGAATATCATTTAATGCGGGGGTACTTTTGATGTACTGCAGTAGTTCTGTGGCTTCACCATCGACAAAATGCAGCGCACTGGCGATTAAGTCAGGTTTATGGCGTTGAATAATTGTTTTGGCTTCAGCGATCGTTTCGGCAGTTTGAATGCTGCTCACTCCTTCTTGCTGAAGACGTGTAATGATAATTTTACGTTGAGTCTCTGAAGGCTCAAGTAATAGGATGGATAATTCACTTGGGGATAAACTAGTCATAATTCACGTTCCACAGATATATTTATTATTATTTTGTTGTTTTAATGTTGCGCGCATGAGCGAATTATACACTAAAAATGGCCTGAGGATGGCAGTCAGGCCTGAGTAATAGCATTTTATGCTTACTTTTTAACGAGATAGTCTCTAGTCACGTTAGACAGTCCAACCCACCATTGAAATACCACCACGCTCAACAGTAACAACCACAGTGGGATCAATGGAATGTTATAACCTTGAAACACCAGTTTTACGTCATCAGGGGTGATTTGATAAGCAATCACTGCTGTTGTAGTCATCGCTGCAAGTCCGAGAGTTTGTAAGCATACATAACTGATCAACAGTACTTTTGTCCATGCCGCACGTTTGATTAAGCCAATAAAAACCGGTATCACTCCCAGTGTTAATAAATCATATGCTTGATAAGTTGTCGCGCGCCAAATAGCAATAAGAGTGAGTACAACATACAGTGAGATAAGAAGCATGACTCTAATTGGCATTCGGGGGCCTGCATTTTGGTTCATATTGATCATCTAGCTGGAAAATTTGAGGTAGAATATCTCACAAAATAGAGTGATGGATACATTTTGATGACAGAAACACAATTTTGGGCGCTAGTAACACGAGATCAACCGGAGCAGTCTTCTGCTGATCTTGAATTGCGTTTACGCGAACAATTGCAAGTCTTGGATGATGAAGCGCTAAAGACATTTGATAAAATGTTAGGCCAACAATTACGCCGTAGTTATTTATGGTCAGTTTGGGGCGCGGCATACATCATTACCGGTTGCGACTCTGACTATGCCTTTGCCGAGTTTAGATGTTTTTTACTGTCGTTAGGTCAGCAATGGTATGACAAGGTTATTGCCAATCCTGATTGCTTGGGTGAGTTAGCACAATGGCCGTTAGTGGATGATTATGCTTACCCGTTTGTAGAAGAGTACGATTTAATTGCAGGTAAAATTTACGAAGACCGTAATGGGGATGAGTTGCCGTTTGTGCCATCTGGGCTGAACGCACCAGTGGGTAAAAAATTCAGTACCAAGCCAAAAATAATGCGTCAAACCTATCCTTTATTGAGCGCACGGTTTCCTTTTTAGTGGGATGAAACTGTTAAGCGTTGGTTCAGCTTAACAGGTCTATAGTTATTACATATGATGCTGGCTAGATGGCTAACATTCAATTTAATGACGATTATCCGCATTGCAATATGACAACAACAGTTTAGATAAACGTTAAACATGACGTGCTGAATTGATTGTTTAACCTACCGTTTGAGGCGGTTGTGTTGTAAGCGTCTTAAGCCCTTTGGAGGTCTATTATGAACGTAAAATATTTACTGCTTGCACCGGTATTGGTATGCCAAGTTGCCATGGCCGAAGATGCGCCAGAACCGAACCCGGTTACCGAAGTGGGGCTGGTTAAAATTGAGTGGCAAAACCCAAAAGATTTTCGTGATATCAAAACTTCAAATGAACTTCAATCGCGCTTTGAAAACCGTTTATTTGAAACCTTAACCAAAAACATCAATAAACAAGCTGAAAAAATCCTTAAGCCAGGGCAGACGTTGCAAATGCAAGTGACTAACCTTGATTTAGCTGGAGACATGCGACCAACATTTGGGGCTACGCCAGGTGATTTACGTATTGTAAAAGATTTATATCCACCCAGAGCGACGTTTAGTTACAGCATAAATGAAGGTGACAAAGTCATTATTGCTGGAGATGAAAAAATTATCGACATGAGTTTTATGAACAATACGCGTAATTTCAATAACAGACCGTTTCAATATGAAACCAACTTATTTGATGATTGGTTACAAAAAACGGTAGCTCCCAAATTATAAGCTAAGCAATGTCGATTGTTTTTCATGCAGGTAAAATCCATTTGAAGCGATTTTTGCCTGCTTTTTGGCCTGGGCGCTTAACGTTGATATTTGATATTCTGTTGCTTGCTGGGTCACCAATGGCGGTAAAACCCCAATGGATAATGAAACCAAAGGGTATTGGAATTGCAGCCCCTGTCTGTCTTGGGCTTGCATTGTTTGCGCCAGCCAGTGATCGCCATTATAAAAACTCATTTTCTGTTGCTCAAATCGTTCAATAATTGTTTGGCAATTGGTTAGCGTGTCGTCTTGCATGCTTATCATAACAAAGTCGTCCCCACCAATATGGCCAACAAAACAATGTTCATTTTGATAAGGCAGCAACAAGTTTGCTACTAACTGAATGACTTCATCCCCCCGCCAAAATCCATAAATATCGTTGTAAGGTTTAAAATGGCTTAAATCTAAATAGGCAAGATAGTAAGATTTTTTTTGTAGCCTTAAGCGTTTTAGCTCTTCTTGTATTGGCACATTTCCCGGCAAGTTGGTGAGAGGGTTTGCGTGTCGCGCCATTTTTATTCTATGTTCAGTAATACGTTGTAATAAATCTTTAGTATGGCCAATGCCAATCAACTGCTGATTTCGCAAAATAATGAACTGTTGCGCCACCGTGTTGACTGAATCTGAGGTAAGTAATTGACTGACATAGGTAAGCGGTTCGTTGGCGTCAATGTGTAACACGTTGGTGTCCATTGCCATTTTCGCAGGGCGGTTTTCGTGTAATGCACGGCCATAAGGTGTACTGAATAGCTCGAGTAATGTGCTGCGATTGACGATACCTAATGGCTTGTTATTTTCGGTTACCACAATGGCTTGTAATGCTGGTTGTTCAGCAAAAGTCTGACTGATTTTTTTAAGTTGTGTACCAGGAGATGCTTTTATGGCGTTGGTGCATAAACTTTCAGCTGTTTCACAATAACGAGAATTAGGTTGAGCTATGGGAGTGCTCAGTTCACTGCTAAATTGCTTGTTTGGATGGAGAGCTGGTCGTCCAAGAAAGTAGCCTTGGCAATAGGTTACCCCTA
>NZ_PJAP01000621.1:0-3765 GCF_002836795.1 Shewanella sp. 11B5
TGTATAAGAGAAAGTATAAACACTGAATACGACTAAGAAAATGGCAAAGTATTCATCTTCTAGGGTATTGGTATCACTATTTTCTGCCGCAAGTTTTAACGCATTCCATGCTTGACTCATGGTATTGCCATCCTCGGCCTCTACCTCTAAACCAGCTAAAAACTGTAATAACTCAGTATTGGGTTGGCGACGAAATAACGCAGCCAGCAACTGATATATATCGGCTCTTAACTGATCATTCTCACTTACTTGTCTTCCTGTTTCTGTCATAGGAGATCTCTTATTGCAATTGCTTTTCTGGATCGTCAAGGATGTCTTCAAACATGTCTTTTACACGGCAATCGCCACACATTTTCAAACGTTCAATATTGGCGCTAAACGCACTATGCTCACCTACCATCTCAATTATTTTTTTCACCATAGATTGGGTGGCAAATTCACTACCACATCGAATACATTCAAACGGAGGCTCATGTTTTAATACTTGAACTTGTTGTCTTGTAGACTGATTGAAGTTGATTTGAGGTAGTAAACTAATGACGTTTTCGGGACAGGCCGCTTCACATAAACCGCATTGGACGCAATCTTGCTCAACAAACTTAAGAGCAGGAGCGTCGCCGCCATCCTTTAACGCTTGGGTTGGACACGTTGCCACACACGACAAGCATAATGTGCACTTCTCACTGTTGATGCTAACCATACCGTAAGGAATATTCGCCATGGTTAACACGTCATCAACACCTGCAGCTTGACTGTTAAGGTGGTCAATCGCTTGGAACATAATACTGCGTTTTACATTGGTATTAGGTTCGATAGCGCTCAAGGTTATCGGCATTATCACTGGCCAAGCTAAGCTAACGGCTAGCGCGTCATCTAACTGGGTTAACTCTGACGGGGTAATTAAACGAATCCGTTGTGGCTGCCCCATTTGGTCGAGTATGCGATTTGCTAATGTAGACTCACCTTTAAGCATTTGCAGTAATGTTGGTGCTGTGGCCGGTGTGTGTAAAATTAAAATTTCGCGTGCACCATTGGCTAATGCAGCCAACCAATGATCGATACTTGCTACAGTGATTTCTTCCATTGCAACAGGTAACACGTCACCGCTTAACTGCTCGTTAATCCATTCTGCACCAGCTTCATTGTCATGAAATAATATTACTGGGGCAGTTTGCGCTTCTTGGCGATAACGACTAATTAACTTTTCGAGGTAAGTATGCAGTGAGGCTGGGGTTGGTAAATCATAGCTTAGCGCCCCAGTTGGGCATGCATTAGTACAGCTGCCTGCGCCATGACAAAGATAAGGGTCAATTTCAATTTTATGTGCAACGCTACTAATAGCATCAGCAGGGCAAAAATTTAAACAACGATTACAACCATTTAAGCCGTGCTTATCATGGGCACAAATATCGCTGTTAACTCGGACATAACGCGGTTTATCAAACTCACCAATTAACTCTGGAATACTGGCAATCGCATCGGCAAGTAAATCGCTGTCTTGGCCGACATAAAAGTAACCAGGAGGAAGCATTTCAAGGTTAATGCATGGGTTGTGGCTTAAATCGAGCACAATATCAAAGTGCGCTTGACGAATGGCGACAACGCTTAGTTCGCTAATACCGCTTTCACCTTCAACTTTGACCTGAAACTGGCCTAAAAAACCTTTTACGCTGGCCAATTTATTGTAATAACTTTCGACATCAGTGGCTGCATTCATCACCGCTTCAAGGTGAGTTTCATCTTGGTTAGTGATAGCCTCATTGGCTAAAATGACTCGGCTTGCCATTGTGGACAATTTGTCCGCAGCTAAACGCGCGAGATCTTCAGGCCCAATAATAAGCACATGCCCCTGGGTGGTATAGCTAACAGTGGGCGGAATTAAATTTTGCAAAATCTGCGTATTCGCCATCACCTGTTGTCGTGCTTGTTTCAGCTGTGGCTGGTTTTTTCTTATACTCATTGCGTTCCCAATTATCGGTTTTTATACCTCATTAACAGTGATAGCTCATTTCACTGTTCACGCTTATTGCACGTCATTAATTGACATTCACTTGTTCTATGTCTGTAACTAACGACTTTTATTTGTGTCACATTCATCTGGTGACGGTATCGTTATTACGCTTTCGCCTCATCACTGGCGACAGCTTGCTTTAGCAGATCATCATTCTGGTAAAGCGGTTGTTCTGGTTGCGATAACGCCGCAGTTGTTGTTGCATCATTATCGGCTAAATCGATTGAGTCCTCTTCGGCTATCGAGTCGGTTTGTTCGGCTAATTCGTTTGATGCTAATTCAGCTTGATCGGCTATGTCAGTTGGCGCTAAGTCCGCGTCTAATTCTGGCTCAGGCTTTTCTTTTTCAATGACATATCTAAACACTTTACTGGCCAACTCGGCGGATACATCCGCTGACAATAGCGGTTGATTGGTATAATCCAGCGCATATTCAAGTAACCCATCGATATGACCATATTGCGGCTGTTTCCATAATGCTCGTAGCGCAGCAGCTTTAGTGGTTGGATCGACACTTTTGGCCATAAAGCGGGCAAAACTGCCGCCAACTTCAATCGTGTTTGGGTCTGGTAATGCTTCTGGCTCTGCCACCTCATCCGCATCAATTTCGCTAACGGCTTGAGGTGATTCAGCCGTAAGTATGTTGTAGTCATCGGGCTTTTCTTGTGCCTGCTGCAATAACTCTTCTTGCTGAGCCTCTTCAGCAACCCGCTGACGCCTAATTTCCCAACGGTTAAGAAGACCTTCTGCTTTATCGCTCATTGCATATTTCCTGAGCGATTCGCGCTCGGCCCTTCATTTTTACGGCGGTTAACATGCTTGCGTCTATGAGCGCTGATTTCCACTTCGCCGTGACGAGTGATGAATGCCTCTATCCAACAGGCAACGGCGCTAGGCATTGGAATATTGAGCACTGGTGTATCTGACTCTAAGCAACCGGCACTCACGTGTTGGTCGGCAGAGATCATCGCAGGCACCCATGTGCCATCAATCAATTCGTCGCACACAATGAAGAGTGTTGCATTATCCATATCGAGATTGATGCGATAACTACCACGTTGATCTTTGTACAATTCCAGTGGCACCAAAACAGAATTGTCTGGTTGCGGCTCTGTTGCTGGAACCATTTGATCCAGCTCCCAGCGAACAGATGTCCAGCGCCCAACTTGGGTTTGAACCTTTTTCAATGAAACGTACATTGGCCAAATCGTGTCGGTGTGTTGCATGGTAATGCTTACCTCTGACATGAATATGTGTATTGAAATACACTTGATTGATTTGTTTATATCTAAATAGGAGCAAAAATGGTGCCAACTAAAAAGTAAAATTAACTTTGAACTAGATCCCGAAATCCCTCCTAAGAATAGGACAATATGTCCACAGTGCAATTTTAGGTGGGACATTAATACGCGCCAAATACATTGAATTTGTGAAGATTTGCGCCAGATCACGCTTAGACAAGTTGTTTTCAGTTTAGGGAATAATAATTGCTATGATCATCAAGTGTTGAAGCAGGCAAACTCTGCCTATTCTTTCAATCTATGAATGACCCACTAAGAGGCTATCTCGCTTATGACTCAATCTGTTTCAGCCACATCTTTGCAGCGCAATGCAATAAAATTTGTTAAAACCAACACTCAGGTTCCGCTCACCATTGCAGTTAAAGCCATCAACGAACAAGGCCAGGTCGTCGATAAATTTGTCGCCTGCGAACGACCATTAACCGTGTATTTAAATTGGCGCCCTATCGTAACC
>NZ_PJAP01000622.1:0-3764 GCF_002836795.1 Shewanella sp. 11B5
ATGCCATGAGACAATCCGTGTTTAGTTTGAGCCACTTGCTGTAATTGGCTCAACAATGCGTGATCAAATTCTGAGTTAAGCTTCGCATTTACAGGTAAATACCACCAGTTTGATTGTGCAAAATCGCGACATTTAACCGCATCTTTTTCAGTCATTAATAATGAATGCTGTACGGATAAGTCACTTAATTGCTTTTGATCAAAAGCTTGGTGATCTGCGAACTCAACTGTTTTTACTACTTTATAGCCTAACTGGCTAATACTATTAAAGAAACGTTGCGGGTTACCAATACCAGCCATCGCAACGACACTATTTTGCTGATTAAACTTATCTTGTAGATTGTTGTCAACCAGACAAAGCGGTGCAGGTTCTAGTGCCATCAGCACTTCACCGTTTTGAGCTGGTCCGCCATTATTTATCACAAAATCAACTGAATTTAACCGCCACAAACCTTCACGTAAAGGACCGGCGGGTAACAAGCAGTGATTGCCATAACGACGCTCTCCATCCACTAAAGCAATTTCGATATCGCGGCCTAAGGCATAATGTTGTAAGCCATCATCACTAATAATTACATCAACATCAAAGTCTGTTAATAATGTTTGCGCAGCGCTCACTCTCTTGGCGCCGACAACCATAGGCACTTGAGTGCGAGCCACTATCATTGCAGGCTCATCACCTACATCACTGGCTTTTGCATTAGGAGTAACAGCAACAACACCATCAACATTAACCCCATAACCTCGGCTTATTACACCTGGCTTGTAACCGTGTTGGCGTAACAGTTCAATTAAATAAATTACTGTCGGGGTTTTACCACTGCCTCCCGCGGTGATATTACCCACCACTATTACGGGTACGGGTAATACTTGCGCTTGTTTAAACCCAAAACTAAACAGTAACCGCCTAATATAAGAGATGAACCAAAATATCCCAGATAGTGGCAGTAATAACCATTTGGCCTGATGACCTTGGTACCAAATTCGATGAATAAGCTGTTGCATCACAACCACCTAATCATTATTGACTAAACTGCATCTGGTAAAGATTAGCGTAAATGCCAGCTTGGGCAATTAACTCACTGTGATTGCCGCGTTCAACAATTTTCCCTTGGTCGATAACCAAAATTTCATCAGCGCTTTCTATGGTTGATAAACGGTGTGCAATCACGATAGAGGTGCGATTATGACGAAGATTGTCGAGGCCTTTTTGAATCGCTTTTTCGGACTCAGTATCCAATGCTGATGTTGCTTCATCTAAAATTAACACTGGCGCATCACGTAACATGGCACGAGCAATGGCAATACGTTGGCGCTGGCCGCCTGAAAGCAACACACCATTTTCGCCGACTTGGGTATCAAGACCTTCAGGTAAAGTATCAATAAATTCCATGGCATAGGCTAACTCTGCGGCATGTACTATTTGTTCGCGAGTCACTTCACCTGGGTAGGCATAGGCAATGTTATTGGCAATGGTGTCATTAAATAAGGTAACTTGTTGCGACACTAGAGCGACTTGATTACGAAGTGATTTTAGTTGGTAATCATAAATACTGGTATCATCAAGACGGATATCACCAGTTGATAAATCACCGTAAAAGCGAGTGATCAAACTGGCAATGGTCGATTTACCAGAGCCAGAACGCCCTACTAACGCAACCGTTTTACCCGGCTTAACTTCAAAATTAATCCCATTAAGTGCAGACTTTTCTTGGCCAGGATATGCAAATGTCACATTATCAAAGGTCAACTTACCTTCAACTCTATCAATACTAAATACGCCATTATCAGGTTCTGGCGCAGTGTCTAATAATTCAAATACTGTGGTACAAGCGGCAATACCACGCTGAAATTCCGCATTAACACGGGTTAAGTTTTTAATCGGTTGTAGCATGGCTAACATGGCGCCTAAAATAGCCGCGAACGTACCAGCGGTTAAATCGGTTTTCATGCTATCCCAAGTGGCAGCATACAACACAAACGCCAATGCGAATGAACCAATCACCATAATGAGCGGCTGGCTGATTGACTGTGCAACCGCTAGCTTCATGTTTTGGTAGCGATTACGATCGTTAACTTGAAAAAAGCGTTCAACCTCAGTTTTTTGTCCACCAAACACTAATACGTTTTTATGGCCCTTAATCATCTGTTCTGTGGTTGCGGTTACACCGCCCATAGCAGATTGAATTTGCTTAGACACCTTGCGAAAGCGCTTACTGACTACACTGATAACCACACCCATGATGGGGCCTATCACCAAAATACATAATGACAATTTCCACGAATAGTAGAACATAATGCCTAACATACCGATGGCCGTCATGCTGTCACGGACAATTGAAATCAACGCACTGCCTGATGCACGAGCAATTTGCTCGGTATCAAACGTAACGCGTGAAATCAAATTACCGCTATTTTCACGGTCAATATAACTCACAGGTAAACGTAGGTAGTGCTCAAACACTTGTTGACGCATATCCATAATGAGCTGAGCACTCATGTACGACACACAATAGGTCGACACGAAGTTAGCCACACCACGCAAGCTAAACATTAAAATAACCGCGATTGGGGCCATTAACATAATGTCTTTATTGGCGTTAAAGCCACCGTGCGTTGGTAAGTCGACACCGGCGACTATCGCAGGCGTTTGACTGAAGCCTTCATCAATAAACGGCTTAATAAATGCGATAAACGCTGCATCGACAGCGCCATAAGTAATAAGACCTAGAACAGCCATAATAAACATAGCTTTCATCGGTACGACATAGGCCATCAAACGTTTGAAAACGACCCACATTTCATTTTTAGGTGATGCTGACATTGAATCCAATACTTAACTAGCAAACATGAATAACATTCTACTCTGCTTTAAGTGACTCACCAAATCTAAACAAACGGTTATACCAAAATGGGGCAATTTGCTGACGGTAAGTGGTTACTTTGTAGCCTTCAGTTGTGAAGTTGATGCTTATTTGGCCGACATGGCCAGTTTGTAACATTTTACTGCCTTGTTGTTGATACCTCGCCATAATATCTGGTTTAGGAAACCCATATTGATTAGAGAAGCCAGCGGTAAAAATTGCTAGTTTAGGGTTAACACTATCAATAAAGGCTGGGGTAGATGAGGTGCGACTACCGTGGTGCGGAACGAATAAAATATCGGCTTTAATATCTGCATTTACCGCCAAAAGTGCTTGCTCTCGTGGAGCTTCAATGTCTCCGGTTAACAACACCGTTGACTGACCGTCAAACAATTTAACCACGCAGGAACGGTTATTATCATTACTATTGGCGCTTAAAATATTTGGGATAAAACTCAATTGTACGCCGCGCCACAATAATTCACCGTCACAAGTTCGCACGCTATGTGATGATTCAGTTAACGCTGAGACTGACGCTGAAAAATCAGCAATTAATGCCGCCTGTGGAAATTGATCGACCAACACGTTTAATCCACCAGCATGATCATTATCGTCATGACTCACAACAATATAATCAACATAACGGATACCTTTACTGGCCAAAAAAGGCAATATTGCACGTTGAGCATAACTGAACTCCCCATAAGCAGCGCCAGTGTCGTAAATAATTCCGTGCTGCCCTTGTTGTAAAACCACTGCCATTCCTTGAGCCACATCGATGGCATGAAGTTGCCATGGTGTTTCACCTAACGAAGACGCTGGTGAAAACACTATCTCATGAGTCACTAACTTGTTCATGATGATGGGCAGCATCAGTACTGCCACTACAACGCTATAACTC
>NZ_PJAP01000623.1:0-3763 GCF_002836795.1 Shewanella sp. 11B5
TCTGATGCCCAGTTCGATTATGCGCAAGATCGCGTTAAGCAAGAAGGGCTTGAAGAGCAGATTACTTTACTAAAACAAGATTATCGATTACTGACTGGTGAATACGATCGCGTGGTTTCAGTTGAGATGATCGAAGCCGTGGGGCATGAATTTTTAGCAGGCTTTTTTGAAAAACTACAGCATCTGCTTAAGCCCAGTGGTCGCATGCTTATTCAAGCTATTACCATTGCTGATCAACGTTATAACAGCTACCGCAAGAGCGTCGACTTTATTCAACGTTACATTTTCCCTGGTGGTTGTTTACCGTCGGTGAGTGAAATGACCAAACATATTGCCAAGAAAACCGACATGGTAACCTGGTCTATTGATGACATGGGTAAGGACTATGCGCGTACCTTAAAGCACTGGCATGAAAATTTTGATGCAGCCTACGATAAAATAAAAGCTTTAAACTACGGTGATGATTTTATCCGGATGTGGAAATTTTATTTGAGCTACTGCGAAGGTGGCTTTTTAGAGCGCACTACTAGCACGGTTCACCTTGTTGCTGTTCGACCTCAATACCGCCCAAAATAATATCGTTTCTCAGCTCTGTAGTGATTATATTCCCCGGTAATGAGTTACCGGGACGTCTCCTCCTGTTTGTGCGAGGTGTTATGTTTACTCATTGTCTCCCGTCAAAACTAGTTATATTAATCAACGCAGTGTGCTTCCAATTGGTTTGGTGGGCCGGAGTGCTAGCGCACAACCAACTTATCTTGTTGTCTATTTTATTGCTCATTTGCCATTTTTTGTTATCAAAATCAGTTCGTCATGATGCGCTGGTAATGTGTGTCTGTGGTGCGATTGGCATAACGGTTGACAGTCTATTGGTGTGGTTTGGCGTATTTAAGTTTGACAATATGCCTTACTGGTTGGGATTGTTGTGGCTCTACTTTGCGCTTTGTTTGGATTACAGCTTAGCCTTATTTAGAAAGTTTCCTCTGTTGTTGCAAGCCTTATTAGGCGGTATTTTTGGTTGTTTAAGTTATCTCGCTGGAGCTAAGTTTGATGCCGTTATGCTGCCTTTAGGCGAGGTTTGGAGTGGGCTTATATTGGTATTGATCTGGAGTTGCTTATTTCCCGTATTACTCATTATTAGCTCTCGCATCACAACGGTGGACCTTGCTTTGGAGGATGGTAGATGAAAACCTTACATAACGGCGACAAGTCGCAACCACACATCAAGCAGTTTCAATCATCACATTGGTTTGTCGAACTACTGTTCGGTGTGATGGGTGCGTTAGTATTAACGTTGATAGTTGCAGTGAGCATTAACGATGCGTCTGCAAATGATAAGAACGATAAGAACGATAAGAGCGATAAGAGCGATATAAGCGGTATAAGCGATAAGAACGATAAGAGCGGTATAAGCGAAGCGGCATTAATTCAGGTAGGCAAGGCAGACATGAGCCTGTTGTGGCTTGATATCTATAGTGCGAAGTTATTTTCTATTGACGGTAAGTACCAAGCTAACCGTTTTCCTATGACTCTCGACATTCAATACCACCGCGATATTGACGCTATTGATTTAGTTGATGCCACTATTGAGCAATGGCAGCATTTAGGTTTTACCGAAGCCAATATTGCACTGTACAGGCAGCAGTTAGTTAATGCCTGGCCAGATGTTAAAGAGGGCGACAGGCTGACTTTTAGGGTTAACAACCCTGAAGATGCGGCATTTTTGCTTAACGATACGCCTTATTATCAAGTCAGTAATGCCCAATTTCCTGAGGCGTTCCTCGACATTTGGTTGTCTGAAAAAACCAGCCGTCCTGAGTTACGTAACCAACTGATTGGAGTTAACTAATGCACGCGATTCTATTATTCATCCGCCAGCAGCGACATTTTTGTGCCCGAATGCTTAGTCAAGGGTTAACTCAACCCTTAACTAAGCAATTAGCGCGAAAGCTGGCTCAAACCGGCTTATATGTAGGACTCGCATTAGGCGTTATGTCATGTTCATCAGCATCGATTGAAGATTATCAACAAACGACACCAACGTTAGATTTAGCCACATTTTTTGACGGTAAATTAACGGCAGCTGGAGTCGTGCAAGATTTTTCAGGTAAGGTGACCCGCAAATTTACCGTCACCATGGAAGCGCACTGGGTTGATTCGCCTGAAGGTAAGCAGGGTGTGATAAACGAATGGTTTATTTACGATGATGGCGAAAAGCAAACTCGTGTGTGGAACATTACTGACAAAGGAAATGGGCTCTATGAGGGCACAGCCAATGACATATTAGGCATTGCTCAAGGTGAGTCTCGCGGTAGTGCATTGCGATGGCGTTATGACATGATATTGCCAGTTGATGGTAGTGAATATGAAGTCCATTTCGACGACTGGATGTTTCTGGTCGATGAGAAAACCATTATCAATAAAAGTGATATTATTAAATTTGGTATCACGGTTGCGCAAGTCACCTTGGTTATTGCTAAGCAGTCTGACTAAGTCATTGAATAGGCAAATCGACTAAGCATGAAAACAGACACAAAAATGGACTCATTAGAGTCCATTTTTCATTTGCTCAACAGGCAATGTTAGCCTTTAAGTTTAGATGCGCCTGACTGTTTTTTATCGTAATACTCAAACGGAAACTGGTTACGAATTTGCTGGATTAAATTATCGCCAATATTGGCTGACACGTGTAAACGTACGTCACCAGACTTTTCTGCTCTGACTGTGCAAGTCAGTTTATTAGACTTGGCTATGGCACGACAATCACGTTCAAACTTCTCCGGTATTTTGCCCTTATGCTTGTTGAGCTTGCCATCTTTAAAATGCATCTCAAAAAGTGTTAACCCACGGCTACCACTAAAAATCAGTTTATAGGCCAGAAAAAATAATCCTGCAATTATCAGTATTTTTATGATGGTATCAGCCATAGTTCGCTCCTTTGTGCCGTATATTTTACGGTTGCTATAACAATAAGATACTCCCGTATGCCATGGATGCAATGCTATTTTATTGAAATCTATGCGCAAGATCTAAGTTATACCGCGTCTATAAGGCATCATTTGTTTATTGATCATTTTTTGTCATATCATTTTTTTGTCATATAAGTGCTTTAGATTAACGGTTCATTGATTGACTCAAATTAATTGAATGTGTGTTTATTTATTTTTGAAACAAAATTTCTTTTAAATCAAATAAAAGCACAACCGACATGTGTTTGACGCTTTTTTAGGCGGGTTTACTGTGTAAATACTGCTTCCTAAATTAGTTTGATGTGCTACATTAATGTACTGCATGAGCGCATGTAAACGGATGTATAACCTATTTAAGGACTAAAAATGCCATTATCTAATGCTGATCGTTGGGCCGAAATTTGTGAGATTCAATCATCACTGATGCGTAATTTAGCCAGCCAGTTTCCACAACGAAACGAGCAATTACAAAATCTTGCAGATGGTTGGCAAGGCGTTAAAAAACAAGCCCAAGGGCAGCAGCTAACAGGTTTAACGACTAAGTGATTTCCGTTTTTGCTTTTATTGTATCGCTACTATTTTTCGTTAAATATTAGTCATAAAAAAACCGCCATTGGCGGTTTTTTTGTTTTTAAGACTTACTTGTAGTGATGGGTACTGATTAACTCAACTCGGCTTAGAACGCGTAACTAACGCTCGCTAATAAAGTACCGGTGTTTTTATATAGATCAGAACTTACTTCATTATCACCATCAATGTCGGTGTCTAAATACGCAACCGAGATGCCAAAACCT